>JABMPH010000125.1 GCA_013203805.1 Bacteroidota bacterium
AGCCATCTCTCCGGTGGTGAAAGGAACCGGCTACTGCTTGCTCGCCTGTTTTCAAAACCGTCAAACGTCCTTGTGATGGATGAACCTACGAACGATTTAGACGCTGAAACACTTGAATTATTAGAAGAGCTGCTTCTCACCTACCCCGGGACGATTCTCCTGGTTAGTCATGACAGGGCATTTCTTAACAATGTTGCAACTAATATCTTTTCGTTTGAGGGCAATGGAATTATTAAAGAGTATGCCGGCGGGTATGATGATTGGTTACGCCAGAAAGATGGTGATGATTTAAAAGAACCTCAACAAAAAGGCCGGAAAAAATTTAAAAACAAACAGGATAAGTCTGAAAAAGCACTAAAGCTTAGTTTTAATGATAATCGTGAACTTGAAACCCTGCCTAAAGAGATTGAAGTTTTGGAGAAGGAACAGCTTGAAGTACATAAAATGATGGCTGATCCGGAATTTTATAAAGTTGGTAGTATAAAAATCGCTGAGGCAACAGACAAGCTTAAATCAATCGGAGAAGAGCTGAATAAAAAACTTGAACGTTGGGAAACTTTAGAAGTACTGGCACAAAGTATAACATGAAAATTAAATATCTTTGCACAATGTGGGGAATGAATAAACCCTCAATTGAAGAGAATCTGAATTTAATCAAAGATGCTGGATTCGATGGCGTTGAGATGAAGGCCCCTGCCGGTACTGATGAAAGTAACCGGCTTTGCCGTCTATTAAAAGAGAGAAGACTTGACCTGGTCGCTCAGGTAAGGGCGGAAGGCTCAACATTAGACGAACAGACAGTTTCAATTAAAAACGAACTTGTTAAAGCGGCAAGGCTTAACCCCCTACTCATAAATGCACATTGCGGCAAAGATTACTGGACGTTTGACAAAAACCTGAAAATAATTGTATCGGCTCAAACGTTTGCAAAAGAACTTAAATTAAAAATCGTGCACGAAACGCACCGTGCCAGGGCAACTTTTTGTACTACTTCGACAATGGAGATTATTGATGCTTTGCCTGAAATAAGGTTTACTGCTGATTTTGCACACTGGTGTTGTGTACATAATACACTATTGCACGATCAACCGGATCCGGTTGATCGCGTTATTGAACGGGCAGATTATATTCATGCAAGAGTGGGTAATGCAACATCACCTCAAATTACCGATCCCCGGACACCGGAGAATAAAGATGCAGTTAAAGCACATCTGAACTGGTGGGAAAAGATAGTGACTAACCACAGAAACAGTGGTTCAGAATTCCTGCCAATCTGTTCAGAATTCGGCCCGCCGGATTATATGGTAACCCTACCATTTACTGATAAACCGATTGCTAATCAGTGGGAATTAAATTGTTATATGAAAGATATGCTTAAGGAGCAGTTTGAAGGTTAATACTTTGTAAGTTCAAACTGATTTTAGAAGTTTGTACCTGTATCTAACATAAAACAATAAAATGAAAGTGCCTAAAGTGCGCTAGAGTGCGCTAAAATGCCTGGAGTTATTGGTATTTTTTTGATTTTAAAAACACTTATCTATGGTGGTTGTATATAACCATAAAAATATATTCCTAAACTTTAGGCACTTACAACATTGAAACGTTAAACTTTCTCTAAGAACAGTTTGAACTTACAAAGAAAGTTAAAAATCATCTGAATATTTTATAAGTTTATTATGCTAAAAGGAGAAACGATATGAAGAAAGTTATTGTTTGTATTTTTATTTTGTTATTATCATCAAGTCATGTATTCGGGGCGGATATCACCACTAACATTGTAAACGAAGAAACTTCAGTTAACGTAAATGAACACAAAAACCAGGATAAGGAAACCACATGGGGTCATTTTTCCAAAGGAATGAATAGTTGTTTACTAAGCTTGCTCTATGCACCGGTAAAAGTGCATATTGCATTACTTGGCGGTGTGGTTGGCGGCGTGTCATATCCATTTAGCGGGTTTAATGCAAATGTTTCAAAAAAGATATGGGAAACTTCCATGGGAGGCACATATCTTATAACAGAAGATATCCTTAAAGGAGAGGATAAAGCTGAACTTTTTTTCAAAAAGAGTAAGAATTAAATTCTTACTTAACATTAGACTTTATATGGATGTCACGTTGAGGAAATGGAATTTCGATTCCATTTTCTGCTAATGCGCGATTAATTTCTTTATTTATATAATCTAATGCTGTCCATCGTACCTCAGGACTTGGAAGAAAAACTCTTACCTCGAAATCTAAAGAACTTTCACCATGGTTCATAAAAAGCACACTTGGAGCCGGTTCTTCTAAAACCACGTCATAGTTCTTAACAACATCGAATAAAAGGTTATTTACCTTTTCTATATCAGACCCGTATGCCACCCCGATTGGAATTGTCCATCTGATAATGTTATCCCCGCGTGTCCAATTGGTAACTTCCTGTGTAATTAACATCCGGTTAGGAACAATTACCTCCTGTCTATCAAATGTAATAATAGTGGTTGCTCTTATATTTATACGGGTAACTTTACCCATGCTTGATCCAATTGTTACAACATCATCTACTCGTATAGGCCGTTCCAGAAGCAAAATAATTCCACAGAAAAAATTTGAAACTATCTCCTGCAATCCAAAGCCCAACCCGACTCCCATGGCGGCGACCAGCCACCCGAGGCGACTAAGATCCAAATGGAGCGCAGCCAATGCAAACAAAGCAGCTATAAATAATATCATGTAACGGCTTATTGTTAATATTGCATACTTAAGCCCTTCGTCTATTTTAATCCTTGAAAAAACAACATATCCTGTAATCTCTTTAAAGTTCTTTATGATCCATATAGTAACCAGTATAATTATGAGGAATCGCAACAAATCCCCGGCGGAAACAATCTCATTTTCGTTTAACTAATTAGTGTCTGAACGAAAACCCTCGCATTTTTAATCAACCCGAACGGTTTGTGATTTATTTGATGACAATAAACAGTTAAACTCATTTTTAAATAGTAGATTTATCTCTTTTTGTTATTTTATGTTGCCGTATAGATAGACCTCTCCTGCAGGAATGCCTAAATTCTTATTTTTCTTCACACAACCTAAAATCTTTATGCTACTTTACAACGCTTTTCATGACGGGTTTGATTTTTAAGTTGTTTTTGTTGTATTATGTTACCAAGTGTTTGGATATTTCTGGCAAGTATTGATAAGGCAACATAACGTTTGAAACCATTTATCCCGTGATCACGGCAACGATCCAGTCCTCCGTGCTCTATCCCATTGATTGCTGATTCTACCGAAGAATGTCTCCTTCTTGCCTGCATAACCTCTTCCGTTTGTTCTATCTCTTTTTCTTGCAAAGAGAGCTTTCCTTTTTTTGGCATAAACACTTTCGGTAGTATCTCTGATAACTCCTTTTTATTCTCGGGACTATAATAGCCTCTATCGAAACTACAACTATTTAAAGCCGGGAATCTGCTTTTCGCTTCTCTTACCAACTGTATCGCTACCTGATCATCCGTCTGTTTCTCCATGACTTCATGATAAAGTATAAATCCGTGCTGGTCTTTTAATATACTTACTCTTAATCCCAACTCTTGCGACACGCCTGCTTTGCCTTTGGATATCCAGTCCGTATGCTCTTCAAATATTGAAAATACTTTTTCTCCATGAGGTATTATTTCGTTATTGAATTTCCTGCGTTCTGTCTGATCTATTTGCCTTCGCGCATGGTTCATAAATATCTCTACTTCCAATAGCTTTACTATTCCTTCAGGGTTCGTCTTTAAAATCTCTACCATCGTTTCGGCTGTTTTTGCTAAAAATAGTTGGCATGTCTGGATATAATCTCTATATAATTCGAGTATTAATTTATCTCGCTCTGCTACTTTTTCAGCTTTCTTAGATGTTGATTTTTTTGTGTTTTGAATTCGTCGCATTTCTCGTTTTAACTTTTTTATGCTCGCCCGGCTTTTCCTCCATCCTGTTATTCCAAGGTTTGCACTTTCTTGAGCCATTATACTTATTATTTTAACCATGGCATTGTATAACAAATTTATATCTGTTGGATAATGTACATCTGTTTTTACTACAAATGAATCGCATTGACCATGCAATTCTCCTGCAGCTTTCGTTCCTATCTCTTCATGACCTGCTGAAACTACTATTTGATTAATTTCATCTAAATGTTCCTGTTTTAATAATGAAATATTATCCTTTAACGTTTGCAATGCATAACGTTTATCATCATCTAATAAACCATGACCTAGCATTTGACGCAATGTTTTGTGCTCATTCGCTATTTCCTGTAGTTTATCATAATCAAAGTTACAACATAATCGCAACGTCCCTAATACTAATATTTGCCATAGATATAGACCGGGCCTACCTGTATTTTTCTTTATTTTTTCCGGTACTATTTTTTCCAAAACTACAAAAACTTTTTGACGTATATTAATTGAGGTGTGTATATGTTGCAAACCTATTAGTAATTTTGGTATCTCGTCTCGTGATTTCAGACTTATTTTGATATCAGATACAGCGATTTCTCCTATTTGCATTTGTTCTTCTACTACTTTTCTCATATTTATTTTCTCCCAATAATTTAAAATTAATTGAAATTAGCGATTTTTGATTATACTGAAATTGGACATAAACCCTTGATATTACTGACTTAGCAATAACATTGTAACACATAAATCCTTGCAATCCACTATTTATTTCGGCTTTTTCATTGTTTTTCATCAACGTTTAACACTTGTAACTCCATACGTGGCAACACTTTATGGCTTATCGGTCAGACACTAAATAACAATCAAATAACTGACATTAATCCTTTAAAGGAATTAGAACAGTTAACTCTATTAGATTTAAGTGGCAATCAAATAACTGACGTAACCTCGATAAAGGAGTTAGAACAGTTAACTCGATTAGATTTAAGAGGAAATCAAATAACCGACATAACCCCGATAAAGGAGTTAGAAC
>JABMPH010000126.1 GCA_013203805.1 Bacteroidota bacterium
AAAAGCTACCGTTAGCCCTAGAATCCCCAATGAAATATTCCTATTACCTATTAGTCTCATGATTGTCCTTTCTAATTTTCAAATTATTTTCATGCCTAATCTTAAATGCTTAGAGTTGGAGTTTAATGTCTGGTTGCAGACATTATATTATTGGTTGGCAGTCATAATCGTTCAGAATATTCTACTTTCTTATATCGTTGTATATTATAGTGTTACATTATTATGAAGGGTAGAATTATCATGATTTACAGCTTGTTCTAGCAGTAACTGTCATGGCGAAGACAGAATGAATGTGAGTATTTATTAGGGAAGAAAGCTAGGGTGGACAAATTGTATCTGGTACGCTTCTCCTTTTTTCATCATCCTTGGCAGAAGTGAAGTAAAACCTGCTATATCGGTAAATACTATTGCAGCTAGTTTGCGGGTAGGTTCAACCGTTAATACTTATATAAATCATTAGTAGAATTTTACTATGTGTGGCTATAAATAACCATTAGAAATACAAGTCTCAAAACTCATCTTATTGAGAATTATAGTTATAAGACGTAGTTTTGAGATGTCTTATTAAGGACGGTTTTTTGGACGAATAATTATTGTGTTGTCTTCTTACTTCAACATTAGCCACTGTATTAAAATAATACTATCATTTTTATATTTTGGTCGTTGTCGTTTTATTCCTTAAGAATTATTTTCCCATGATGAATCCGTATTCAATAACTCAAATGTTGTATTTATTCTTTTAGAAAGCAGAATAAATGGGCGACTTTAGTGAGTTTACATTTTCGACTAGACAATTTCTTAAGTCATATCCTTGGAGACGGATCAATCCTATTCCATGGGTTCAATTAAATAAAGACCTCTCAGAATGTCGCTTGGCTCTTATCTCCAGCGCAGGGTTCGTTTCTCCAAACCTGGATCCTTTTGATCATTCTATCAAAGGTGGCGATGTCAGTTTTCGGGAGATTCCGAGCTCAATTAACGTTAATCAACTGACTGATTATCATAAAAGTAAATCATACGACCATGGTGGATTGCGCCAGGATCCGAAAGTAGCGTTTCCAATAGACCGAGTTCGTGAATTGGCAGCATCCGGCCGGATCGGTTCTGTGAATCACCGTCATCTCTCATTTATGGGAGTAATTTCTGCACCAGGCCGATTAATAAAGCGTACTGCTCCAGAGGCAGTAAAGTTGTTAATACATGATGGGGTAGATATTGCTATCCTAATCCCTGTTTGACCCCTTTGCAATCAGGCCGTGAGCCTTGTAGCCGCAGAGTGTGAACGACAGGGTATTGCCACTGTTACAATACAACTTTTAAGAGAAGTCGCTGAAAAAGTAAGGCCACCTCGTGCATTATTTGTACCATTTAAACATGGCTATCCTCTGGATAAACCTGGACAGCCTGAGAAACAAATAGCTGTTTTAGAATCCGCACTCAAATTATTCGAAGATAAATCTCTTGAAAAACCAGCTCTTGTAGATTTTAAACCAATTAATCAATAGGTCCTGTTTGAATCTCTTTCGGATTAAATTAGAAATTCTTACACTATCTGATATTATTTAATTATTCTCGTTAGTCGGGTTTTCTTCAAGAACCATTTTTGCATAGTTTCTAATCGCTCCGATTAGATTTACTAAATCATGAAGTATTACATCTAACAGTGTCTCTTTAAAACTATTTGCATCCTGTAGTACTAATTTAGTTTTGGTTCTTTGGTGCCTGCTTCATATTTCCAATTGACAACAGTATAATTGCCCGAATTTTCTATAGTTGATATAATTTCTTCTTTCTTAATTCGCAAGGAATCAAAACCAATAGTAAACACCCAAGTGCTTACATCAAACTCATGATAATTAATACTATTAAACCCGTCCAGGGCTTTACCAATATCGCTTGGTCATCCCATTCATAGAATACCTCCTCGAATACTCATTCCATTAACGCTAAAAGTTGCTCTGGTCATTTTTCCCTCCATTGAACACTGTTGAAAAAGTGCTCCGAGACTTAATATTAATATTATTGGAAATACTTTCATAAATGGTTTTCATTCTGATTCGAATCAAAAATTTCCCTAAATTGATTTTCTGTTTGCTTAAAAGCTTCCAAGACCTGCGGATCAAAATGTTCTGGCATTATCCGTCCATCTCCCTGAGTAATTATTTCAAAAGCTTTATCATGTGAAAATGATGGTTTATAACTTCGTTTTTGTCTCTGCCCTGCCCCCAATCATTGGACCAGATGTTAAGTTAGGATTTATTGATATGCCCCGCCC
>JABMPH010000127.1 GCA_013203805.1 Bacteroidota bacterium
ATTGTGGACCCACCAGGACTTGAACCTGGGACAACCTGATTATGAGTCAGGGACTCTAACCAACTGAGCTATAGGTCCGGCTTTTTCAAAAAATCCCGACATAGAATGAATTCAAAATCGGGCTGCAAAAATAGAAAAATTTATTTAGTTGTCAATTATTTTTTAACAGAAAGAATATTTAAAATTGTAGGTGTTTATTGTAAAGTACTTTTAAAGTACCTTTGTGAATTAATATAGTGTTCAATATGCTTACTAAACTTCTGATTTTAAGTATCGTTGTGCTAATAGTAAATATCCCTTTTGGATACTGGCGTGCTAACGTTAAGAAATTTTCTTTACAATGGATATTAGCAGTGCATATACCTGTGCTTTTTATGATAACACTACGAATATTAGTCCATGTTGGATTTGCATGGTATACCTTTGTTTTTTTAGTAATTGCATTTTTTTTAGGACAAACTACTGGTGCTTACATCCACAAAAAAATAGAACAACGTTATAATGAAACTACATCATGCCTGATTATGGATTTGTTCAGACATAATTGTTAGGTTATCTACGACCTCTACATGTTCCCTTTGAACTTCCTCCAAAGAATATTGATACTCCCAGAATAAATCCAAAGTTATACCAACCTCCGTTGTTATTAACTTCATATATGCCAACGTTTTCGTTAAACAAGCTAATAATAAAGGTAAAAAAGGAGATAAAACCGTGCCATAGACCCATCCAAAATCCAGCTGCCTGTTGAACGAACTCCTGATTGCCTGGAGCACATGAAGTTAAAAGTAATGCGATAAGTCCAATCGGAATCCATCTTTTAATTTGTGAAAATTTCATAGCAAGTAAATTAGCGGTTTAATTATTTTAAATAATATCATAAGTATTTGTTAACGAAGCGAAGTTAAAGAAATTATTTTTGTTTTTGGCATATGTTTGCAGGATGCGCAATATCTTAATATTGATTTTCGTACTTACTATTATGGTTTCCTGTAGCGGACAGTATACAAATAAACTTAAAAAAGAAAGCATGAATAAACTGAGTTATTCTTCAAGCCCTTATCTTCAGCAACATTCCGATAATCCTGTACACTGGCAGGAGTGGGGTGATGAGGCCTTAAATATGGCTAAGAATCAGAATAAACCGTTAATTATAAGCATTGGATATGCTGCTTGTCATTGGTGTCATGTTATGGAACACGAAAGCTTCTCGGATGATGAAGTAGCTGCATATATGAATGAAAACTTTGTTTGTATTAAAGTCGACCGTGAGGAAAGACCTGATATCGATCAAATATATATGGATGCTGTTCAGCTCATTAGTGGGCGTGGAGGTTGGCCTTTGAACGCTTTTGCTTTATCAGATGGGAAACCATTTTTTGCCGGCACCTACTTTAATAAACAACAGTGGATGGATGTTTTGATGCAGATTAGCGATATGTATACAAATGATAATCAAAAAGTTGTTGGTTATGCAAATGAATTAACAAATGGGATTAACAAAAATACTCTTGATATTGTTAAATCAACTAGTATACATGATTTTAAGGATAGTGATTATACTTTACTGTTAGATCAGTGGCTTACCCAAGTTGATGCGAAAAATGGAGGTTTTAGTCGAGCTCCTAAGTTTCCGCTGCCTGCAACCTGGGAATTCCTGTTACAGTATAATTATTTCACCAGCAATGTTGAGGCTCTTGAAGCTGTTGAACTTACACTTGATGAAATGTCTAAAGGTGGAATTTATGATCAAATAGGAGGTGGTTTTGCTCGTTATTCAGTTGATGAATACTGGAAAATACCACATTTTGAGAAGATGCTTTACGATAATGCCCAGCTTGTAAGCTTATATTCGCATGCATATCAGGTAACAAAATCACCTAGATATAAGGAAATTATCAAGGAAACTTTGGAATTTGTTGATAGGGAAATGACTGACGAAAATGGCGGTTTCTATTCATCATTAAATGCAGATAGTGAAGGAGTAGAAGGAAAGTACTATGTTTGGAGTTATGATGAACTAATTAATATAGTTGATGATAAACACCAGAAACTGATTCTTGATTATTATCAAATCACAGAAAAAGGAAATTGGGAGCATGGGATTAATATTTTACTTCCTGTTTCTTCTAAGGAAGTATTTGCAAATGAAAATAGCATAGAGCTTGCATTGTTTGAAACCATACTCAATCAGACAAATAATCAATTATTAACCTATCGGGAAAAACGAGAAAGACCAAGTACCGATAATAAGATATTAACTGCCTGGAATGCGCTTATGGTAGTAGGCTATACCGATGCATTTAAAGCTATTGGTGATGACAGGTATCTGCAAAAAGCAATCGCCAATGCACAGTTTTTGGAAAATAAAATGCTGGTTAATGATGGAAGTTTATTTAGAAATTACATGAATGAGAAGGCGTCAATTACTGGATTTCATGATGATTATGCTTTGCTTGCATTGGCATGTACCGAATTGTATTCAGTAACATTTGATAAACATTGGCTTGAATTATCTAAAAAACTGACAGATTATTGCATCAACCACTTTTATGATTCACAAACAGGTATGTTTTACTATACATCAAATCAAAGCGAAAGCCTTATTGCACGTAAATACGAACTTACTGATAATGTAATTCCGTCCTCAAATTCAATAATGGCGAACGTTCTTTTCAAACTCGGTCATTATTACGACGATAAGGCGTACAATGAAATAGTAGCTGGTATGATGAATAATGAATTGGACAATATTAAGACATCTGGTATCTGGCATGCCAACTGGGCTATATTGTTTGGATTAATAACGAATGAGCCAACAGAGGTTGCCATAATGGGTGTGGAATATGGTAGGTTAACAAAGCAACTGCAGAAAAACTATTTACCTGGATCGTTGTTTTTAGGAGGTAACGATGAAAATCTTCCACTATTGGAAAATAAAAAGATTGATGGTAGTACGATTATTTATGTATGCCGTAATAAAACTTGTAACCTGCCTGTTGATGATGTAAGTAAAGCTTTGGAACAAATTAATTCAGGTAATATCTGGCACCAATAAAGTAATTTGTATGGGGTATTTTTATAACATATGAGTTTTTAATTTCATCTTTTCCGGTTACAGGATTATTCCAATAGTATGTATATACACCGTTACCATGATTTTTAACAATATCTACAAGTCCTCTTATCACATAGTTTCCTTGTGAATCCTGATAGTTATAGAGATTTTGTCCCTGAAGATTTTTTTGTGTACCATGAGCTACATTAATACAATTGAAATCGTATATAAAGAAATATCCTGATTGATCGTCGAAAAATCGAATGTGGTCAATAAATTCTCGGCAAAGATTTACATAATCCAACGAATCCGTCATTGTTTCCTTCCCGCCACCTAATCCCTGAGCCATAGATTTTGTAACATTCTCAACAGTATAATGCGCAACTTCCTCATTTGAAAAGTATAGATTGTCATCATAATTATAGAATCCTGTTCCGATAAAGAACTCAGCAGCAGGAATTGATTTTACAAATGCTAATTTTTTTGTTGGAGAACCTGTTTGGGGATGTTCAAAATAACTTTATAATCCGGTGGCAAAGTTCATGGAATTGATCTGTATAATCGATTTATTCAAGTCATAATCAGTAACCATGTCTCGATATGGATCAACATTACAATCGCAAGTTGTAGTAAACGAAGTAGTAAGTATAACTATTAGGCTAAACAAAACGAAAAAACGAAGAAGTCCCATGATTAATTTTTTTTATTAGTTTATCTTGCTAAGATAGTTAAACAACAGAGGTTTAGCAAATTTTGTGAGCATTGTTTCAACAATTCCATCTTAGTAAAGCTTAAATTATTATTTTTATTCTCTAATGATATTAATAGTATGAAAATAAAAAACATAATCTTTGACTTCGGCGGTGTAATTATTGATATTGATCCTCAATTAACGGTTAATGAGTTTGTTAAGCTGGGATATAATGACTTTGAAAAGCTGATGACACCTAAATTTACAGAGGATATTATAGGTAAGTTCGAGCGTGGAATATTAACTCCGGAGTTGTTTCGTAAGAAACTTAAGGCATATTTAGATATAAAAGTGACCGATCAGAAGTTAGATGATGCATGGAATGCATTGCTATATGATATTCCACAAGAAAGAATTGAGGTTATTGAGAAAGTAAAGAAGAAGTATAAAATTTACTTATTAAGTAATTCAAATGAAATACATTACGATTTATTTGTAAGAGATTTGCAATTGCGATTTGGATATCGCGAGTTTGATGAGCTATTTCATAAAGCCTATTTTTCGTTTGATCTACATTTACTTAAACCTAATCCTGAGATGTATGAGTTTGTGATAAATCAACATGGACTTCTACCTGAGGAAACCTTATTTATTGATGATAAAGAAGAGAATATATTTGCTGCTCAGAAATTAGGATTACGAACCTATAAATTGGATAAACCAGAACGGATAAGAGATATTTTCGACAATGGAAAATTAGTTAAGGGGTTGGATATAGCATAATCACTTGGCTTCTATTATTTAATAGTCTTGAAATTTACTGACTTGTGTTGAGCTAAGACAGTTTTACCAATTCTATATTATCTATAGAACTCTCTAATTTCATCAATAATTATTTGAATTTCATCAAATGATTCAGTTTCCATTAGCCTAACCCTGAATGGTTTGAAATTAGGATAGCCTTTGAAATAATCAGCCCAGTGTTTTCTTATTTCAATAACCCCACGACGTTCTCCCTTCCATTCAATTGATTTACTTAGTTGAATCATACTTATTCTAATCCTTTCGGCAATGTCGGGTGGAGGTAATATTTCTCCTGTTTTATGATAGTGTTTTATTTCCTTGAAAATCCATGGGTTACCATATACACCTCTGGCTATCATTAATCCGTCAACTCCAAAATTATCTTTAAAATATTTTGCGGAAACAGCATCAATAACATCACCGTTACCAAAAATTGGTATGTGCATCCGAGGGTTATTTTTCACTTCACCAATTAATGTCCAATCTGCCGGAATCCGGGGTTTTTGTGTTCGAGTACGCCCATGAATAGTGAGAGCTTTAATACCAATGTCCTGTAATCTTTCTGCAATATCAACAATTTCCTTATGTTCATCATCATAACCCAGCCGGGTTTTAACTGTTACCGGTAACGATACAGAATTCACTACTGCCTTGGTCATTTTAATCATTTTTGGTATATCGTTAAGGATACCAGAGCCGGCACCTTTTGCAACCACCTTTTTAACCGGACAACCATAATTTATATCAATAACATCTGGGTTTGCTCGCTCGGCATATTGTGCTGCTTTTATCATCGAATCAATATCATGACCAAATATCTGAATTCCAATTGGGCGCTCAAATTCTTCAAAGTCAAGTTTTTTAACACTTTTCGCAGCATCGCGAATTAATCCCTCAGAAGAAATGAACTCTGTGTACATCATATCTGCACCAAACATTTTGCATACATATCTAAATGGAGGGTCTGTAACATCCTCCATTGGGGCAAGTAGTATGGGAAAATCACCAAGGTTTATATCGTTTATTTTAATCAAATTTCTTTTTTTTGTGATTTGTTGGCATTATTATTCTGGCTGCAAATAGATACTAAATAAGTTTGCAAAAATATTAATTTTGCACTTCATTAGAAAATAGATATAATTAATGAAACGAATAGCATTCTTGAGCTCACTAACGCCATTTGGTAAGTTATTATTATTGTTTGGCATCGTATTGCTATTCGCAATTGTTAGTGCCTTAGGAGGTCTTATTGCAGGCATTTTGCTATTTAATGCTTCCTTTGCTGAGTTGGCATCGTATATTTCAAATCCTGTAACTGCAAAGGCAGTGTCTTTTATAAAATATTATCAGTTAGTAAATCAAATTGGGATTTTTATATTACCGGTTATCTTGTTTTCTTTTCTGGTTAGCAATAATTCAGGGGCTTATTTGGCCATTGACAAAATACCAAAACTGATAAGTATCCTTGTTGGCGGGTTAATTATTTATTCCATACTACCTTTTAATAATTATCTTGATGAGTTAAACAGGCAGCTGAGTTTACCTGATTTCCTTTCGGGAGTCGAAAAATGGATGAGTGATAAGGAATTACAGGCTAAAAAGTTAACGGAAGTCTTTCTGCAAACAACTACTATTGGTGGATTGTTGATAAATATAATAATAGTAGCTTTGGTTCCTGCCATTGGAGAGGAATTGTTATTTAGAGGTGTGTTGTTGAAGCTATTCAACCAAATGGCAAAAAACATTCATGTTGCAGTGTTAATCTCTGCAATAATTTTTAGTGCCATCCATCTGCAGTTTTATGGTTTTCTTCCCAGATTAATATTGGGAATGGTATTGGGATACTTATTTGTTTTCACAGGAAATATTTGGGTTCCTATTTTTGCACATTTCTTAAACAATGCATCATCTGCAATTGTATATTATCTCCATCATAATGGGCATATTAAAGTTGCCATGGAGGACTTTGGTTCATCATCAAACACTGTGTACATAATTGGCAGCTTGCTTATCACTTTATGGTTGATGTCGATTATATATCAAAAGGAAGGTGCCGACAGGTTTAATATTAGTGATTAATTACCTCCAATATCTTCTGGTTCTGCTTCAGAAATCCTAACAGGTATTGCTGCATTGATTCCAGCTATCTTTTTATTGTCGATAAGTTGATTGTATTTAAGTCCAAATAACGTCATTGATAATTCATCCTTCATTTCATGAAATGCACTTGCTAGTTCATTTTGAACTGTTATGTACATATCATATGATGTACCTCTATCATTCTTTAGAGATATAAGTCCTTGTGACATCTCGATTTCACGGCCAAGTTCTTCAATAAGCCTTGGCTTATATTCAGGATAAGTTTCATCATCAGGGTGAATAGTCATAAAATCAATTACCGTATTTTTCAAGGAACTAATATCTCCAGGTTTGCCATCAATAAGCAATTTGTCGTGGCTGTTTATAAGAACCTTAAGTACATTTCGATCAATAACTTTGATTATGGGATCGTTCTCTAAAATAGGGCGAGGTAATATTCTTGTTATACCTGTGTCTACATCCATTGTAGTTGTAACAAGGAAAAAGATGAGCAGAAGGAAAGCAATATCTGCCATGGATCCTGCATTTATTTCGGGGGCTGATTTCTTATTCATAACTCAACAATTTAATGAGTTTACTCAATATTGGGTATAAATACAATAGTCAGGCCAAACGTAATATAAAACAAAAAAGGCCATCTCATTTGAGACGGCCTTAATATTTTTTGAGTAAAAAATCGACTATTTATCTTTTCCTTTTCGGGTTGAGTAGTTAATTTTTAGCGCACCAGCTTTACGAAGTTCTTGTTTAACAT
Source organism: Bacteroidota bacterium (assembly GCA_013203805.1). GTDB lineage: Bacteria > Bacteroidota > Bacteroidia > Bacteroidales > F082. The sequence continues at coordinate 7,408 of JABMPH010000127.1, forward strand.
CAGTAACGATACCCATTTTAGTGATACCATCAACTTTTAATGATGTTGTAATGAATTTCTTATCAGCTTCTTCTCTATCTTCTCTTTCTTTGGCTACAAATTCTTGAATATCATCAACATTCGCAAAAGTATCGTTTAACTGAATACGTGAATTTGTACCATAAAGTTTCGACTTTACCGGAGGCCCAATATAGATGTAACTAACCAGAGATTTCTTTTCAAGTTTTTGAACTTCGGTTGCTTGTGGCAACTTAGTTTTAACCTTCAAAGTTACTTCACGCATAACAGTTGTTACCATAAAAAAGAACAACAACATGAATATAATATCAGGTAGCGATGAAGTGTTTATTCCTACTTCCCCTTTTCCTTTTTTAGTTTTAAATCTCGACATGCTATTTACCTCCTATATCTTCTGGTTCAGCTTCAGAAATCCTTACAGGTATTGCATTATTAATGCCTTTTACCTTATTATCATCAATAAGCTGATTGTATTTTAGACCGAATAGCCTTAATGATAAATCATCTTTCATTTGATGGAAAGCTTTAGCAAGCTCATCTTGAACTGCTATATACATATCATACGATGTACCTCTGTCATTTTTCAATGAAATGATTCCTTGCGACATATCCATTTCAATGCCCAGTTCTTCAATAAGCCTTGGCTTATATTCAGGATATGTTTTATCACCGGGATGAATTGACATAAAATCAATTGCTTTTTGTTTAAGCATACTTATATCACCAGGCTTACCATCAATAAGTAAACGATCGTGGCTGTTTATTAGAACCTTTAGTATATTTCGGTCTTTAACAACAATATCTTCAACGTCATTTTCAACAGGAGGAGGTAGTCTACGGGTTATCCCTGTATCAACATCCATTGTAGTAGTAACGAGGAAAAAGATAAGCAGCAAAAAAGCAATATCTGCCATCGATCCTGCATTTATTTCAGGGGCTGCTTTTTTAGCCATAACTTATATTATTTAAATAATTTAATTACTGATGCGTAAAGAATAGCTACAACTGTCAGGCCAAAAGCAATATAAGTTGCGAATAAACCCATCCCAACTAATCTCGAGGTCTCGGCAGTTGTTTTTAATTCTTCAAGTCTGTATTCCGAAAAATCGTTACCCGCAAGGGAGTATGCTATTACTATAACCACTACCATCATAACAATGCTTATTAGCATTTTAACAAGGTTTTGAGGATTAGTAATAAATCCGTATACGGGTGATATAACCATCACTGCTACACCAACTATGAGCAATATTTTCGCCCAGTTAATAAATAGTTCTGTGTCAAGCATTCCAGCATAGAATAATACTCCAGGAATCACTGAAAGTGCCAGCAACAGGTATAATATCCATCTTGTAATATTGGCAATATTATCTTTCATGATTCTTATTTTTTACTGAATTGGTTAAGTACATCTATAAATGCTATTGAACTATCTTCCATGTCGTTTACAAGACTTTCAATTTTTGAAATAATAACATTGTAGAAAATTTGCAGGATGATTGCTACAATAAGTCCAAATACAGTAGTTAAAAGGGCTACTTTAATACCATCAGCAACAACAGTAGGTGAGATATCACCAGCAGCTGCAATGTCATCAAATGCCTTAATCATACCGATTACAGTTCCCATAAACCCAAGCATTGGTGCTAGAGCGATAAATAATGAAATCCAACTAACGCCGCTTTCAAGTCTACCGGTTACAACACTACCGTATGCAATTATGGATTTTTCAACTTCACCTAAACCATCATCATAACGGTTTAAGCCTTCACCAAAAATACTTGCAACAGGTCCTTTAGTGCTACGGACAACTTCTTTAGCATTATCAATACCACCATTGTTTAATGCTTCTTCAACATTCTTCAACAATTTTTTGGTGTTAATTGTTGCCATGCTAAGATATATGATACGCTCGATGCTAATGGCCAACCCAAAAATAAGAGCCAATAATACGATACCCATAAATCCCGGTCCACCCTCAATAAATTTTTCCTTTAAAATTTGGTGGAATGAAGTAGGTGCTTCTGTTGCAACTACAGCAACTTTTTCAGCAATTTCTTCTGCAACAGTGGTTGAATCACCTGCAATTGTCTCTGCAATAGCAGTTGTGTCTTCAGCAACGTAATCCTGTGCATAAGTGTAGTTTGATAACCCAACGGAAATCAACATAACTAATGAAAGTAAGGCAATAAGTTTTTTCATGATTGTAAAAATTATTTTCAGTTTTTATTTTACTTTTACGAAAGAACAAAGTTAAAAATATATTTTGAATATATACTAATAAACTATTGTCCTATTTTACAAACGGCAAATATAGAAATATATGATAGTCTGTAATAATAAATTTAAAAATAATATTGATTCTAAACAATGGAGTTACTCTTTTTATATATAGTATATTGAGAATTTTGTTGGTTTTATTGGTTTATATCTAATTATTCTCAAATATAATAGTTCTATAGAATTTCTACATTTTCTGTTATTGAGCAAGAAAACACATGGTTTAATAAATTTTAAATTAGTAGTTGAATTGTATTCATTATATAAAATTAAGTTAATCCTCTTTTTGGATTTTGCGTGTTTTATTGCGGAGAGGGCGGGATTCGAACCCTGCCAACAAAACGCTGGTTTACAAAAAAATAAAAAATAGAATAAGTAATGTCCACCGTTTAGTCCACCTATATGCTTTTTATCACTTAATTTTGTGTACTGTAAAACACGACTTCAAATATAGCACAATAAACCTATTTCGTAGCAATATGATCAAAGTAAAAAATATTTATGCTAAAGCCTTTAATAGGGTAAACATAAGACTCCATGAATTATCTAAGGGAGAGTATTATTCCACATTCACCGCAAGTGAGCAATCATTGATAATTGATGATATAATGAATGTTGTTTTTGAAGATCCGGATTACTTTTTACCTATAATTATTGATTGTAGGGGACAGTTATTTATTAATTGGTCTACTATAGAAGATAAGATAGATTATCGAGATTTTGTGCAACTTGAGAGTAATGGAGATTGGGACAATATTAAAAGCTATCTTTATGATGAGATTGTTGATTACTTAACCCAGCTTGACAAATTAATTGAAAGCCTTAATGAACTTTGTTTGCAATCAAACGAACATACTATAAAGTCCTTTAAGTGGATAGGTAGCCAAGAGGAATTAAGTACTTTATATAAGATCTTAGAACCAGATATTATCTCTACAGACCTTAACACCTTTCTACAAGCTTTCGGAAACATTATACTTAACGCACCACTAAATATTAAATGGGTAATGCCCATTAAAAGAAATAAAAATAAATCTCAAGTGAGATCTATTTTTAACCTTCTACATGCATTACAGAAAAAAGGTAAAATAGATTCAGATGATATCTACACTAACGCAGAACTAACCAAAGATAAGGCAAAATATATTTTTAAACAAATAAAACATGTCTTTGCTGATATTGATGGTCAAACTATTGAGAGTTTAGCTACACATAAAAGTCGAGCAATCAGAGATTCCAAAACGGCAGACTACTTCTATAAATTGATCGAGTAACATTAAAAAAACCTCATATTACATTTAGTTAATAAACTAACAATTATGTTGGTTAGTTAAGGTGTAACACCCCTGTATTACACTGTTGATGCTGTCCCTACAGTATTGTCTGTCAGGAGTATGCGTGGTACTTTTGCCTTTTAATCAAAACATAATTTCGATGAATTCAAATTTATTAAAAGTTGACGACTACTTCAACCTCATTAAAAAAATCGACAAGATTGATAAGAGATTGGACTGTCTTGAAATTCTGCTAACCTCTAAGCAAGAAGAGCATAAGCCTAAGAGAAAATGGCTTGATGTACCAGAGGTATGTCTACTTCTTAATGTCTCAAAGAGGACTGTTCAGGCTTACCGTGATAATAGAATGCTGAAAAGCACAAAGTTAGTTGGTAAGATATACTTCAAAGCTGCTGACATAGAAGCAATACTTGGAAAAAATTATTCATAAAACTAAAATTATAAACATGAGAAAAGTTACAATAGATGTTTTAGAACAGTGGTATTTTGATCGCCACAAAGGGTTAAGATCAACAATTCAAAATGAACTTTATATTTTTTCAGATATGAAGTACATAACTTTAAGTCAATTTATTAAGGTTATGGGGGTCGGTGAAAAAGTCGCCAGAGAATGGGTCAGCAACGAATTGATATCCATACATAGATTTAAGAATCGAATATTTATCAATAAGGATGTTGTAGATAGGTTGATATTTGATTTATATGGTGATATGTATAGAAAATAGTTCTGGTATTCATACCATGTATAGGTTGTTGAAAATACAAAAAAACGACACCTTACATGGTATGAATCTTAAATTCTAATCTTATGAATCTTTTATTTAATAATAAATATGATGAAACAAGTGAATAAAAAACAACAAGAAGTAATATTTATTATTCTTTCGAGGGTTGTTCCTTTCAATTTCAATTCCTATTTAGATAAGTCGGATGATCAAGGAACACTTAAACGTGAGAAAATAGTCATAGTTGTTGATAATGTTTGTGAAATAGCAAAAGATGCTGGCTATGATTTGTGCAGGTATAATAACAATGCGTTCATTTATAATGGTGAATACTGGGTCCAAATAGAAGACACTACATTGTCTTCTTTTTTAGGAGAGGCATCAAAAAATATGGGCGTGGATACAATAGAATCAAGACACCATGAGTTTAGGGATAGTCTCATGAAGCAGTTCAGGTCGGTAGCTTCAAGAACGAAGAATGTGAAGAATAGAGAAGAGGTCAAGATCAATCTGTTGAATGGAACACTTCTTCTCGGTAAGGATGGGGCAGAAATGAAACCTTTCTCTGCAAATGATTTCCTGACATATCAATTACCATTTGCCTATGATAAAGATGCGAAGGCACCAATATTTAGTCAGTTTCTGGACAAAGTGTTGCCTGATATCGAAACCCAGAAGATAATGGCTGAGTATATTGGTTATGTTTTTATTCCAAACTCTACTATGAAGCTTGAGAAGGGGTTGATTCTTGTGGGTGAAGGAGCAAACGGTAAGAGTGCATACTATGATATTATCAATGGTTTACTCGGAAGAGAGAACGTGTCAACATTTTCTATGACAAAACTTACTGATTCTAATGGATATTACAGATCTATGATTGATAACGTCCTACTGAATTATGCAAGTGAAATAAGTCCCAAGATGGATACTACGATTTTTAAGCAGTTAATCTCAGGTGAAGCTGTGGAAGCGCGACTTCCTCATGGTAAGCCAATGATCATTGAGGATTATGCTAGGTTCATTTTCAATACTAATGAACTCCCTCGGGATGTGGAGCATAATCATGCATTTTTTCGAAGGTTTCTTATTGTTCCATTTAAGGTAACTATTCCTGAACATGAACAGGACAAAGATCTCGCTAAGAAAATTACAACAGCTGAACTGCCCGGTGTATTAAATTGGGCATTAGAAGGCTTGGACAGACTAATAAACCAGGGGGGCTTTACACAGAGTAGTATTGTAGATGAAGTTGTCAGTAGGTTTAAAAAAGAATCCGATACTGTATACCTTTTCCTTGAGGATAATGATTATTGGCCTGATCCAGATAATGAATTAACTCTTAAGGATATATTTAATAGTTATAAATCTTATTGTAGTGAGAACCTATACAAGCCCGTGGGAAACAAGACATTTAAGAAGCGACTTGAGCATCACGGTTATTTATGCCGTAAAACTAACGTTGGAATCAAGGTAAATGCTATTGTAACTACGGTAATTGAAGATAGTGCTACCATTCAGTATTCTCTTAATTAGTCTTTGATTTTACTGTCACGATCGTCATTTCGTCACCACTAATTATGCTACTTGGTGACGGAGTGACGATTTTTGTCCTTTCGGTAATAATTTATTTTTAACCCTTGCTATTCTATTAAAAGATGTTAGTTGATTATGTTGTTAAGCAACATGAATGTATAAATATATATGCTAATGAAATAATATGCTTATCTTCACAAGGCCTCATTTTTGTTCTTCCTCCGGGTAATAGCGACCTAAAATATTGAAAAGATGGATAAGTATTTTAGACCAAAAATCAAGAAACTATAGTGCGTAAGATTATTGAAAATAAATAACAAATTGATTAAAAAGAGATTGGTAGAATTATGTTGTAATTTGCTGTTAATTAATTAGCAAGAAGACATTGATTTAATATCGCTAACGTATTTTCTAATACAGTTAGCAACAGAAGGAGTATAGTCAACGATTTTAATCTTTGATAAAATATTGATACCGTATTTATCAAAAATATTTCCAAATGAAGAATTAAGAAACGAAGAACTAATTGTGTTAATACCCCTAAAAGAAATAATAATGCTATTATCAGTAGACAATTTTTGATCCATTGCTGATTGTAGCTGGATACCGTCATGGTTTGATAACGCGCTGTCGGACAAATCTTTAATTGATAACATAAGGGGTTTCATAGCTATTATAATTGTGCAAAGATATTAAAAAAAATCTAATTCATCTTCTAAATAATCCTCTTTGAATGGTAACTTATTAGTATTTAGAGTTATAACAACTAACGTGCCAGGAAATCCTGTATGTAGTGTTTCTTTCAGAATTTTACCATTTTCTAACATTACATATAAGGCATTATTCGATACAACATGAAGTTTTCCTCCTAACGATTTAAGGCTACTAAATATTGTATCCCAACCAAATCCTCTGTTATGTGGTTTCGTAAGTGAGGAGAACTTAAACTCAAATGCTTTACCTAAAGCATCCTGGTCAGTTAGTCTTACAATGTTGTTGTTTTTCAAGTAATTATTCACGCACGTAGGGATACCAATTCCAAAATCACAAACACAAGTTACTATAGTATTACTTCGAGTATTGTATTGTGTGAATGTATAGCCTGGTATTTTAGATGAAGAATGATCAAATATGTTATTCATCAATTCGGCTAAGGAGTTTCCTAATACGAACAAGTCATGTCCTTTAAAATGATTATTCTCAAAATACTCTTGTACCTTTACAATATAAAATTCTTTCTTTTCTTCACTTATGTGCCACAATGGGAATACCTTTTTGTCTTTCGGAATTTCATATTCAGCATTTTTTAATGAATCACAGAACTTATCAAACCCAAAACTTTCAAGATATGCTTTAATTTCAAGTCTAACATTTTTAAGTTGGATCTTAAAGCCTTTTATCTGATATTCATGAATTAGACATGCTAATGGCGCAATATGATATGGTTTTAGAAATCGAGACAATGAAAAGTCAATGAATACTGCTTTTGCGGGGAACACTCTATAATTATGCTTACTAACCCTATTTTCACTCAACCAACGAACATGATTTTTTACTGAATTAAAATCGATTACGTGTATAGTTTTAATTTTTACCACTGACATAACAAAAGAATTAAAAGTTACATAGCCCTCGCTTCATACAAATACTCCTGAAATCCTATAAAAGTATCCCTGATCGTTGGGATGCTTCCGAGTTCTTTCTTTGCATCTGCTAATGCTTTGTATTTGAGGACAAGTAAATCACTGAGTTTTGCATCATCGAGTTCACTTACTCCTGCGTCAACATATTGTTTAAGTACAAAATTAAGGAAGCCCTGTTGTGCTTTGTTGTAGCTGTTTAAATGTATCTTAGCTTGCTCGGCACGTTTTAACCTTGGTACTAAATCCTTGTGATATGCAACATACGCAAGCACATCAAATAGGTCGCTGTCTTCTCCATGAACAAGTTTTTTAAGGTCTTCCAGTTGCTCTTGTGTATAGCCTTTCTCGCTTAGCTCTTCCAATAGTTTCTTTCTGGTATCGGGTAAGATCCATATCTTCCTTAACTCTTCTTCATTCTTAAATAATGAAGGGATATCACCAAACAAGTTTTCAATAAACTCTGATGATGATATAGGTGTGCCGTCTGCACTCCAAAAGGATGTCTTTACCATAGAATCTAATTCACGGTATTTTTGGTCAGATAATTTTATTCTTATCATCCTGCGTGGTGGGTTATCGCACACACAAGGACTATTTCCACATACTATACATGGTGGTGGTGGCTCTTTTAAACATTTACATGGTCTTTCACCACAATGTGGGCAAGGTTGTGGCTCTGGTCTTGGTTCAGGTTCTTCGGGTGGAAGTGGAGGTCCATCCCATTCTTCATCGCTGAAGTGGTGATGTGCGTTAACGAAATCGTAGATAGTGAAATAGTCTTTTCCATCATACAATCGTGTACCCCTACCTACTATTTGCTTAAATTCTATCATTGAGTTAACGGATCTCAGAAGAACTATATTCCTTATCTCAGGAGCATCCACACCTGTGCTTAGTTTTTGTGATGTAGTTAGTACTGTAGGAATGTTTTTTTCATTGTCCTGAAAATCTCTCAGATGCTGCTCACCAAGTTTCCCATCATCAGCGGTTACACGATGACAATAGTTAGGGTTTCTACTAAGTGCTTTTTGATTTATAAGATCGCGTATAGCTGCTGCATGAATTTGAGTAGCACAGAAGACCAGTGTTTTTTGGTTCTGATTCATCATTTCCATAAATAGCTTTACCCTGTACTTCTCAATTTCCTTTATCTCAATAATACGGTTCTGCTCCTCGATTGTGTATTCTCTGCCTTCCTCTGGCTCACCAGACAATACTTCATCATCAGTTGTAAAAGTATATGTATCGCCAGTTGTGGATATCTCTTTAACTTTAAACGGAGATAAGAATCCATCATTTATCCCTTCCTTTAATGAGTAGATATAAACAGGATCTCCAAAATAAGCATATGTATCACCGTTAATGTCTCTTTTTGGAGTAGCTGTGAGGCCGAGTTGTACGGCAGGACTGAAATAGTCCATTATTGCTCTCCACGAACTTTCATCTTTTGATCCGCCTCTATGGCACTCATCAATTATAATGAAGTCGAAAAAATCTTCAGGATACTCACCAAAATAAGGTGAATCATTAGCCCCTGACATAAAGGTCTGAAATATTGTAAAGAAGATGCTCGCATTTTTCGGAACATGTCCCTTCTTTTTAATCTCTTTAGGCCGAATGCGCACTAATGCGTCTTCTTCGAATGCAGAGAATGCGTTGAAAGCCTGATCGGCTAATATGTTCCTGTCGGCTAAGAACAGTATGCGAGGGAGCCGTTGCCCATCACCAAGCAAGTTCCATCTGCTGTGATACAGTTTCCATGCTATTTGAAAGGCAATTGCTGTTTTTCCAGTTCCTGTGGCAAGTGTGAGAAGCATACGGGTTTTACCATCTGCAATAGCTTCTATGGTTTTTGTAATAGCATTGTCTTGGTAATATCGTGGTTGCCATGTTCCACCTCTGTCTTCAAAAGGTACAGAAAATAATTTTTGTTTCCAGTCAAATATTTTTTTGGACTCCTCTTCGATTGGATGAGGAAAACACATTTCCCATAGCTCATCGGGGGAAGGATAAACAGCTACATCTCCTTCTGTAGCCTCATGCATATCGATGCAGTAAATTTGAATCCCGTTGGTTGAGTAGGTGTACCTGATATTTAAACGCTCGGCATAATCTTTTGCTTGACCAACTCCGTCAGTATAGTAAATGTCTCTTGCTTTAGCTTCAATTACTGCTAAGTATCTGTTTTTGTATTGAAGTACATAATCGGCTTTAAGGGGCTGACTTCTGCGACCACCCTGACCTAATAAACGCCCTTGTGATATAGGAAATTGCTTGCGAACACGACTGCCTTCAACAATTCCCCAACCAGCCTTTTTAAGTGCCGGATCAATTAATTCGTATTCGGTTTGTGCTTCGTTCATATTTTTCTATCTAATCAAAACTGAATCAAGAAATGTAAAAGTACTTATATAAATAGTTTTCAGCGCTTTATACACGCTCTATATTTAAATTCCATTTACTGAGTCAAAACTGAGTCAAGAAACTAATAATTACGCCCAAATAGGTTCGTAACCTCCTCTGGGATGTTCTGGATCTGAAACTTTTATAACTCCCATCTCCAATGCTCTATTAATAACTTTTGATGTCTGAGCTGCATTTTTTTTCTCAATACCAAAACGTTCACATAAAGTATTATTCTTCATTTTACTACCTTCAAGGTATTTTATTATTGCATGTTGGTAGCAGGCGCGTACTCTCTCATTTACTGTCATTTCTGCAAAGGAACGAGGCGCAAATAAAATAACACGCATCGAATCGTTTAACTCCTGAAATTTAGGTGGTGGCAATTGGTGTAGTTCCACGCTAATTATAACTTTATCCAAACCGGTACCTTGTTCTTCACAAAACTTCATGCGCCGCATTAAAGATGCCAACGCTTCGTTTCTTGAACGTGGCGGTAAATCAATCATTCTATCGGTTTGAACTAAGGATTTACCGGGATTAGTAATTTCAAGTCTGTTATTGAATAACTCAACCAACGGGCCTGTACCGCTAATGGTCATATCCTGATGTATGAGAGCATTGGCTATGGTTTCACGGATTGCAATTTCGGGAAACAATAATACAGCCTCTCGCTGGGTACTTCCAATATGTTCATTAACAGGTAACAAATCATTAATATAAGAAACAACACCTTCAAAAGCTCGGGCATAACCACGCTTACCATCAATACGTTGTTTTATTGTACCTGCTTTGTTATCTCCATCGTACGAAACAAAGCGAATTCCTTTTCTTGAGAGTGATGTGTCAAAATCATCGAAGTTTTCGGCAAAAAGAATGGCGCCCAGATTTGTAATATTCCAGTGCCCGCCAACATCCTTTTTTATTAGCTTATCAGCCTCCAAACGCTCTAAAATACCCTTTTTATTATCGGGCAAATTTTGGTTAGTTAATTTAAAATAGGAAGTATAATCGATCAGTTTTAGTACATCATTGGCCGAAACAAAGGCTTTGGCTATGGCCCTTTCCCAATTGTACGGACGTAAATTATTGATTAGTTTTTGAAAATGCTCTGGATATTCGCTTAACCGGGGTGTGGCACTACCTATTCGAACATAGGCTGTTTTGTCAAATTCAACCGGAGTGCTTATGGCAGCAGGTATTTCGAGTAATACAAGATTTCCTTTGGGATGGTTAATTTTGCGGAAACTGAAAGTTAACCGAGGTTGAAGCATTTGTGTTAACCACATTATAAACACCTGGTTGCCAACCGTTTTTATTTCAGGGTTAAATGATGTGCCAACAATATTTTTTGTTATGTCTTCAATTCCCCATATAACATAAGCAAAATCTTGCTGTTCAATACGCGCAGCATTTGATAGAGCCGAAATAAGTTTTCCTATAATTTCTTTTTGATCTTGGTTATGTTTAAACTCAACACAAGCATGCTCGTCATTGGTAGAAAGCAGCTCATTAACAAGGGCTAAATCCCGCGCTTTTTGTATTTCGTGCTCGTTCATATGGCTGTCTCATTTTTAGTTAACTCCCCTGCAAAAGCTTTTTGGAGGATGGATTTTTTGAGTTCGGTGAGTTTGTCGAATTTTTGTTGATAGTGAAGATATACAGCTTGGGTTTGGAAGTTTAGTTTTACCATTTTCTCTATCAATTTTTTTTGTTCAACTATATCTGGAAAAGTAATTTTTATTCTTCGTAAATCATCATTGTATAGCCTTGAAATAGTTGCCCCTTTCGAAGGATTCCAAATACATACACCATAAAATTGGTATAAATATTCATTCAAGACTAAATCTTCATTATTATCAATCCAAACGATATTTGAATCTTGAAAATAAGCAGGCTTGCCGTCATAAACTACTCGTCTTCCGATAGTGCCTGATGCAGAAATTAAGATGTCACCTTTCTTTGGGAACGAGTATTTTTCTTTAAACTCTTGAAATATGTTAATATCAATAAATGCATTCGGTGACTTACCAAAAGTTCCAATCTTATAAAAGGGAATATCACCTGATGTTGTAGTTTGTTTTTTCAATATCCTCTTACACATGGATACTTTACCTAATTCTCCCAAACTCTTCTCCTCCCATCCCTCACCTTTCTGAGAAAAAATCTCATTAAGTTTACTCTGAAAAAGCTCCTTAGCATTTTCAATATTTCTCTCAATATTGGCTTTGGCTTTGGCTATTGCTTCAAAGGCTTTGTCTAATATGGCTACTATTTGTTTTTGCTCGGTGAAACAAGTAGGATATGTAAAAGCCATTTTCTTCAAAGCTGCACCGTTGAAATGTGGTTGAGCAGAACCGGAAGATAAACTATTTGCTTGTTCCCAATAACTCTCAGATTTTGAGAAATACCAATATAACTTATTTAATACTTTATCCCTGAAATTAATTCTAATAAGATAGGAAGCGAATAATGAAGGCTCGTAGTCTTTGTAAAGTAAAACCTTAGCAAATGTTGCTCCTGTTCTCGCCATAAGTAAATCGTTGTCATTAAGAATAAATTTTTTGGCTTCTTGCGTATATTCTAAATATCTTTTATTTTCATTGGAAAGTTCTCCATTATTGTCAATATCGGTTATCCTGACATATCTGTAAAACCCTTCGACAACTGCTTTACCTGTGAATCCATATTCAACGGCAGCAATTTCACCAATTGATTTCTTATCCCATCCATCTCTCATATCAAATCCAATATTGTTTGCCTTTGTTCAATTATATCAATAAGTCGTGGTAAAGTGGCATTTTGTAGCTTCAAATCAGTAGTATTATTTGAGGTGCCAATTTGGAACCTCAAGTTTTCAAACTCTTGTTTTTCAGGTAAAGTAAAAATCTTGTTAACCATATTAACATGAATTATTTTGCTTTCATCGTTACTCATATCAGTTCCTTAATAGATTTAAGAATAGAATTAGTTTCAACATCAAGACTTTCCATTTCCTTTAAAATTTCGGCAGGGCTTCTAAGTGCTGCTTCTTCAGGAGTGTTTGGGTTTTTAACACTTAAATCACAGGTTGTTGTATCAAGCCCGTCTAAACTAAGTAGCCACGATTGCTCTGTTTCGGGTTTTGTTTTTTGTAGTTCAACAAATTCCTTTAGGTCGTTATCGTTTAAAGGATTGGTTTTGCCCATATTACGCCCCGGATTAAGTTGATAATACCATGTGTTTTTGGTTGGTTCTCCTTTTTGAAAAAACAGAACAACAGTTTTTACACCAGCCCCAAGGAAAGTTCCTCCGGGCATATCCAGTAGGGTATGCAGATTACAACTTTCGAGTAAGTGTTTTCTCAGACTTACAGAAGCATTATCGGTATTGCTTAGAAAAGTGTTTTTAATAACAATTGCTGCTCTTCCACCTGCTTTAAGCGATTTTATAAAGTGTTGTAGAAATAAGAAAGCAGTTTCTCCTGTTTTAATATCGAAGTTCTGTTGTACTTCAGGACGCTCTTTTCCTCCAAAGGGGGGATTAGTAAGGATAATATCGTAACGGTTCTTCTCCTGTATATCACGGATGTTTTCACCAAGGGTATTAGTATGGATAATATTGGGTGCTTCTATGCCATGGAGTATCATATTCATTATTCCAATTACATAGGCAAGATTCTTTTTCTCCTTTCCGTAGAAAGTCTTTTCCTGCAATGTCCTTAGATTGTCCGTAGACATATCCATGCGTTTATACATGTAATCATAAGCTTCGCACAAGAACCCGGCAGAGCCCACAGCACCATCATAAACTTTTTCGCCTACTTTGGGGTCAGTAACTTCTATCATTGCTCTAATGAGTGGACGTGGAGTATAATACTGTCCACCATTACGCCCTGCATTACCCATATTTTTTATCTTCGTCTCATATAGGTGGCTTAATTCATGCTTATCTTTGGATGAACGGAACGGTAGTCCATCTGCATACTCCAGTATCTCACGTAAGTTGTAACCGCTTTGTATCTTGTTTTTAAGCTCGCTGAATATTTCACCAATTTTATACTCAATAGTTTGAGGATTATCAGCAGTGTGTTTAAAGCCAGCTAAATAAGGAAATAGTTTTATGTCAACAAAGCTAACCAAATCGGGGCCGGTAAGGGCTATTTTATGATCGAGCTTACCATCACTATCCTTGGGCATTGCCCATACTGGCCATCGGTATTCCTCATCCAGTATATAACTGTATTCTTTACCCTGTAACTCAGCTTCGTCAGATTTATCTTGTTCTAATTCATCAAGATACCTGAGAAACATTATCCAAGATGTTTGCCCTATGTAATCTAATTCGCTGTCTGCGCCTGAATCCTTATACAGGATGTCATCTATATTCTTGAAAGTTTGTTCAAACATTTATAATAAAATGTATTATAGGTTAAAGTCACAAAGTTAGGATTTTATAGAATGCTATGTCAGAACAGTGAAAAATTGTAATTTCACTATAAGAATTATTATTATTTCAGCATAACAAATATTCTTATGTTTGTGTAACAACACCCCAAGATATGAAGAACATACGCACGACAGCTGTTTTCTATTGATATAAAGATGTGAATTAAAGATATGTCACCACCCTAATGAAAGAGCGATGACAATAAAGAATTATAGAGGTCATAACTTAGCTACATAGTATTTGACTGTAAGATATATGTTCTGCACTTACCATTCGCATTATCAAGTTATTGAAGATTGTTTCTTTGCTTTGAGAACGATTGATTCGATAC
>JABMPH010000128.1 GCA_013203805.1 Bacteroidota bacterium
GGCTTACTTGCTAGTACTTATGGGCTCGATTATGATTAATTATTTAACTGGCCTTGGGATGTTCTATGAACAGAATACGAGAAGACGACAACGAATATTTGTACTGGGTATAGTACTTAATCTGCTATTACTTATAATTTTTAAGTACACCAATTTTGCTTTCAATAATGTGAATGTTTTGACTAATATATTTGGCCTGGAACCCATATATGTTAACACTATCATTCTTCCTCTGGGGATTTCTTTTTACACGTTCAAAGCCATAACTTATCTTGTGAGTATAGTTGGTGAGGAGAAAGTACCTCGAACAAATATTGCTGACTTTGCCTTGTATTTGGCATTTTTTCCACAAGTCATAGCTGGACCAATCGACCGTTACAATGTATTGTTACCTCAAATTAAAAACAGAACTATTTCAATTCAAAAGTTTACTTCTGGGGTCAAAAGATTCACATTGGGATTAGTTAAAAAGGTAATAATCTCAAGTCCGCTTGCTTATGTTGCTGACCAGATTTTCAGTAGACCAATTGATGACCTAAGCACACCAGTAGTTTGGCTCGGAGCAATAAGTTACACTTTACAAGTATATTACGATTTTTCAGGATACACAGACATGGCAATTGGATTGGGGCGATTATTTGGATTTGAGTTCTCCGAGAATTTTAACTTTCCTTATATCTCACGTTCGATCCGTGAATTCTGGGTGCGATGGCATATCACCCTTTCAACATGGCTTAGGGATTATCTTTTTCTACCACTAGCATATAGTTCCTATAAAAAATTGGAAAAAGGTGAGTATCTTGGAATCCGAAAGGATACCGTTACTTATATTTATGCAACCACTATAACCTTTCTTCTATGTGGAATGTGGCATGGTGCTGCATGGACTTTTATTATATGGGGGCTAACACATGGATTGTTGCTCTCATTAGAAAAAACTGGTTTTGGAATATGGATGGAGAAAAGATTCCGTCCTCTTGGGCATATTTACTTCCTCTTGAGCATAGTTTTAACATTTGTAATTTTTCGATCCTCAACATTATCCCAGGCATTTGGTTTGCTGGGTATCATGTTTGGAATTGGGGGCAGAGTTGTTTATTGGCCTGAGATGCTCGAATATCTGGATCGTGAATATATTACAATGTTGATCATAGCTATTGCCGGTTCAACTACAATATTCGTAAATATATTGAATAAAATAAATTCAAGAACTCAATACCGTCTTACAGGCATGAGGCATGTTGTGCATTATGGTTCATCTATTGTGATGATCCTAGGAATTTTAATGGCACTTTTTTTTGTAACACTAACTCTAGTGTCCGTAACTAACAATTCATTTATCTATTTCAAGTTCTAACTATTCTAAAAGTAGTCCACAACACATACAAATAATTATCTTGACTCTAAGTAAATCTACTTATATCAAAATTCCATTATTCATTATTGGAATACTCATTTATATTGTTCTTTGTTTTCTTATTCCAATTTACTTACCTGGTTTCAGAGGAGATATTGACTCATCAGATATATGTGATCATAATAAACCTATTGGTACTATTTCAAAAGGAAAACTTTTTATTCAGGAGTGCGTTGCACAAAAGAATTATCTAGTTGGTGTGGAAATAATGTTAGCCACTTGGAACAGAAAAAACACCAACCAAAATCAAATGGCAATTTTAGATCAAAATTACAATATTTTGATCGACCAACAATTTTCCTCTATTGATATAAAAGATAATTATAACTACTCTTTTAATTTCCCAAAAGATATATTTATAGGGAAAGATAATCCGTTCTTTATATGCCTTTATTCAGATGATGGTAATGAAAACAATAGCATAACAGCCTGGGCTGATACCCTCAGCAATGTTGGTAACTTATACCTTACGGAGTTGAATGATCATAATATTACAAAAGCTGCTTATAGTAAGAAAATAATGCTAAAAGGGAGTCTTATCTTTAAATTGCACGAATCTACCAATAACAAGTATTTACTTCGGGTTCTATTTTTAATACTAGTTTCACTTGTAATTTCAGGAGTATACCTGGCCTTAAAAAAATCAAGCATTGCAGTTGATGGATTTAAAAAATCTGAAATCATTATTTCATTAATTTTTATAATATGGATTATTGTACCAGGACTTTATTTTTATATCCTGAAAAACAAAGAATTATTAACAAGTAAACGAGAGCAGAGGAGCTTATCTAGGAAACCTGAACTTCAATTGTACACACTAGAGGTTTTTCCAAAAAACTATCAGAATTATTTTAATGATCATTTTCCAGCACGAGATATGATTGTCTTCCTTCGTTCCATCACAGAATATCAAATATTTAATAGTTCCCTTTTTCCATCTAAAATTACACTTGGAAAAGACGGTTGGTTTTTTAGGCCAGGAGAAAGGAAGGTGCTTGAGGATCCAAAGTGGTTATCTGCAGATGCTATTGACTCCATTATTAATGTTTTGAACAACTATTCTGCATATTATAAACGAAAAGGTATCGCATTTTATATTGCATTAGTTCCACTAAAAAGTGATATATATAGAGAGCACCTTCCTGACTATTACAGATTAACAAATCAAAGGCTCACGACAGATATTTTAATAGAAGCATTACTTGCTGATTCATCATTAAACATTATAAATCTAAAGAATAAGTTGTCCCAGACTAAAAGTGAAGGAAATGTTTTCTTTAAAACAGATTTCCATTGGTCAGAAATTGGAGCCTATAAAGCATATTATGAAATCATGAATAGAGTACATCAAGATTTTCCAATGGTGATACCTATTGAACCCTCTGATTTCTATCTAACACCTTCAACTGTTAAATCAGGTAACGATGTAGTAGAACTCGGACTTGAGGATTATATTACTGAACCATTTTACAACTTCATTTTACACAATCCTAAATCAATAGAGGCGCCGAAAGCTGGATATAATGCTCCTGCTGGTTTTAGTCTTACGGATCACTTTGAGTTTGTCAGAACAAATCCCGACACAACTCTTCCTCGTATTGTGGTTATTCGAGATTCCTTTTTCCATCTTTTAGTACCACTTGTAGGTGAAAGTTTTAGCAAGTCGGTTTTTATCTGGGATGGGTGGCAATATGGTTTAAATGAAGAAATTATCGAATTGGAGAAACCTGATATTGTCCTAATGGAAGCCTATGTTAATTTTCTTCCAAATTTACTAAAAACAAATAAAAAGGATCACAAAACCAGTGTTCCAGATTAATTCACTTTATTAAAAATTGCCTTATACAATGGAAATTACAATCTTAATGCCCTGTCTTAATGAATCAGAAACATTAGCTATATGTATTAACAAGGCTCAGAGATTCCTAAAAGAAAACAAAATATCCGGTGAAGTACTGATTGCCGATAATGGTAGCACCGATAATTCTATTGCTATTGCCCTAAAAGAGGGAGCAAAAGTAGTGACTGTAGAAGAAAAGGGATATGGAAGTGCTTTAATCACTGGCATTAATTCTGCAGCGGGTAAATATATAATTATGGGAGATGCAGATGATAGTTATGATTTTTATCATCTGGAAGGTTTTGTTGACAAATTAAGAAATGGTAATGATCTTGTTATGGGAAACAGGTTTAAAGGGGGTATTAAAAAAGGTGCCATGCCTTTTCTTCACAGATATGTTGGAAATCCGGTACTATCTTTTATAGGTAGAGTATTTTTTAATTCCATTATTAAAGATTTTCATTGTGGTTTAAGGGGTTTTCATAAGGAAAGAATTAAGAAACTGGGACTAATAACCCCTGGTATGGAGTTTGCTTCCGAAATGGTTGTTAAAGCTACAATACTTAATTATAGAATGGCGGAAGTCCCAATTATTTTACATGCAGATGGTAGAAGCCGGTCTCCCCATTTAAATACTTGGAGAGATGGGTGGAGGCATTTGGTTTTTCTTCTAATGTATAGCCCTAAATGGCTCTTCTTTTTCCCTTCGATATTCATACTGCTTATCTCACTTGCCGGCTTATCCGCATTATTAACAGGAACCCAACACATTTTTAACCTTAACTTAGATATTCATACTCTGACTCTTGCTGGATCAATGGTTGTACTTTCATATCAACTTTTCCTATTCGCCATTTTTATAAGGATCTATTCTGTTAATCAAGGTTACTATCCGGCAAAAAAGAAACATATGTTATTTTTTAAAATATTCACCCTTGAAAGGGGTATAGTTATTGGTTTTATGCTGCTTCTTTTTGGGATAGTAATTTTTACATATCTAATAGGGAAATGGTATGATATGGGTTTTGGAGAAATTAAAAACGTGAGCTCTACTTTCAAATTATTAATTCCCTCAATTACATTAATATCCATAGGAATACAAACAATCTTTGCAAGTTTCTTATTCAGGATACTTGGTATTAATCCCAAAATATATTTTCCAAATGAAGGCACTTGATTATTATTTGCAAAAGAGAAGGTTTAAAATAGCTTCACTTACTATGTTACCCAATACGAAATTATTAGATATTGGCTGTAACGAAGGAGAATTTTTCACTTATCTTCAAGACAGAAAAATTTTCGGATATGGAATAGATCCATATATAGTTAAGAAAAATTATTCTTTCACGAATGATGTCACACTAATAAAATCTAAATTTCCAAGCCCTATTATTACTGTTAAGGATTTTGATAATATATGTGCTTTAGCTGTATTTGAGCACATTCCGATTAACAGTCAATCAACATTTGCAACAACCTGTTCCGACTTGCTTAAGAATGGAGGGAAAGTGATTTTAACAGTACCATCTCCTTTTGTTGATAATATTTTGAAATTATTAAGATATTTTAATATTATTGATGGGATGGATATTGATGAACATTGGGGCTTCGACGTAAATCGGACTATTTCTATTTTTGAAAATGCAGGGTTGAAATTAATCACACATAAAAAATTTCAATTTGGATTAAATAATCTATTTGTTTTTGAGAAATAGAATATAAATTTTAAAGTTTAATTTTAACCCAAGCTATAATATTGAATACATAATGATAAGTAAGCATGCAAAATATAATACATTAAATCCTATTAGCAAAAAGTTACTTGCTAATTTTTTTAGTGCAATTGAACAGTTCTATTCTAAAATTGAGGCTGAAATTGTATTAGATATTGGTTGTGGTGAAGGAATGTTGCTTAATGTTCTTGAGCCTTATGCTAAAGAACAAAAATGTTTTGCCATAGATATTGATCCTAAAGAAGTAAGAGATGCTAAAAAAAATATTCCATTTTGTACTGTAAGCGTTGGCAACGCATATAAAATTCCATTTGAAAATAATTTTGCAGATATTGTTATTTGTAGCGAAGTCTTAGAACATCTTGAAAGTCCCGAAGATGCGTTAAATGAAATACATCGTGTTTCTAACAGATATGCTATTCTTACTGTTCCAAATGAGCCATTATGGAGTTTTTTAAACATGGTTCGATTAAAGTACTGGAATGAATTTGGGAATACTCCTGGTCACATAAATAGATGGACACCGCAAGAATTTAAAGACATTGTAAGAGAGAAATTTAATATCATTGGCGTTCAATATCCAACACCTTGGACTGTACTTTTGTGCGAAAAAAAATTCAATTACGAGAAAATAAAATACATAAGTAATACTGATTTATTAGAATGATCAATTTCTTTTCTAGGTTGAATCGTCAATTACCCGATTTTCTGATTATTGGCGCACAAAAATGTGGGACAACATCACTATTTCATTACTTGTCTCAACACCCCGATATAGAAATGCCCGAAACCAAAGAGATTCATTACTTTGATTTAAACTACAAAAAGGGGACAGAGTGGTACAAAAACAACTTTCCAAAAAAAAAGTTGTTTGGCAAAAAGCTTACAGGAGAGGCCACACCCTATTACTTGTTTCATCCTCTGGTATCGCAGAGAGTGTATAAGCATCTTTCGAAAGTAAAACTTATAATTATGCTTAGAAACCCGGTAGACAGAGCGTACTCTCAATTTATCCATGAAAGGAAATTAGGGATAGAGGACTTAAGTTCGTTTGAAGATGCTATAACCTTGGAGTATTCAAGAATTGATGATGATGAAAAAAAATTAATTACTGGTGAAATTGAACATAGTAATGCTTTCCAACATTTCTCATATATTAGTAGAGGTTTATACTTTAAACAAATTAGTAGTTGGCTTAAGTATTTTTCATTAAAGAAAATGTATTTTGTGAAAAGCGAAGATTTTTTTACAAATCCGGAAAAAGAATTAGTTGATATCTATAATTTTTTAGGTGTTCGTAATTTCAAACCGAATGATTTAACAAGTCAAAACACTAATCATTATCAGAATATTTCACAGAAAAACAAAGATGTACTTTTAGCAACTTTCTCCGAGGATAATAAAAAACTTGTAAATTTACTTGGAGACAAGTTCTCGTGGATTTAAAATCAGTAAATTAAATAAATATTCACCATACCTCATAAATGCTCATTTCTGGACACATACAAAAAACTGCAGGCACCAGCTTTCGACATTCTATTGAAGAGTATTACGGTGATAAACTCTTAACTAAATATGGTGAAGGATCGTTCAAATTATCTGATTTGGAAAGAAATAAAAAGGCCATTACTTCAATTTTATTAAACACAGAAAAAATTACAACGGAATTGACTTTATTCATGGGCACTTCTTAATTATTACAGAGCATTATGATGAAGATTTAAATTAATTCTCCAAAAGTATTTGACACCCAAAATAAAATCGCAGCGATTGAAAGTAAATAAAGAGAGTTTAAAACATCAGCAACTCTCTCAGAAAAAAAATTGAAAATTATCATCATAAAGACATGCAACTGTACAAAAGAGCTTTGGACATGAGGGTAAGTCGAATTAAAAATGAGGCCTTTACTCGAAAGGTTGCTACAAAAGCAAAAAAGTTCTTTTCATGATATTGATCAACTATTAAAATTCCTAACTTAATTATGCCTTACAACAAACAAAACAAGTTATTATTTGTACATATTCCGAAAACAGGAGGAACCAGCATAGAACACTATTTTGAAATGGACCAGCCTGATAATTTCTGTTTCTACAGGTGGGACAGAGATCAAGTTGACTTTATTGAAAAACATAAGCACTTAACCAAATCGCATAAAATAATCTACGAACCTCAACATTACCCCCAGAATGTATTAAGGGATTTAATTGATAATTATCAAGAATATTTCAAATTTACTTTTGTAAGAAATCCATACACTAAAATGCTTTCGGAGTATTACTGGTTACTTAATTTGCAAAATCAAGCTCCAAAAAACTTCGATCCCAGAGGTTTCCATGAATGGTGTGTTGAGTTTTTGTCAAATATAAACAGTTCACATACGGAACCTCAGGTTAGTTTCATCGATGACTCAATAGATTTCATTGGCAAATTCGAAAATATGGAACATGATTTTAATTTGTTAATTGAACAATTATTATCCCGAAAAGAACAATTGTATCTGTATCAAAAAAAAGTTTTACCATTTTTAAATGCAGTAGGACGAAAGAAAGATTTATTACTTCCATATGTTTTTGATAAAACAAGAAATCTCATCTTTCAGACCTACAGAGATGATTTTAAACAATTCAACTATGATTATTAATCACTATAAAAAATTCTTGTTTGTTCATATTCAAAAAACAGCGGGCTCAAGCATAAGTAAAAATCTAATGTTGATAGAGGGAAGTGAATTTTTACATTATCCACATACATCAATAAAACATGCTCAATTAACTAACAAACAAAATAACTGCTTTAAATTTGCCTTTGTCAGAAATCCCTGGGACAGATTATATTCATGGTATTGTATGATATTAGCCAAAGGGCCGAGTTCAGGTTTTTATAAGTATATCCTTCAAAATTCTAATAATTTCTCAGAGTTTTTAGAACTCAATGAAATTATTAAAGATGATAGAATAGATCAATTTAATACCTCAATTCCAAATTGGAAATCAATTTCATACAATCAACTTGATTACTTAACTGATAAAACCAATAAATTAAATATGGATTTTATTGGGAGGTTTGAAAATCTTGAGCATGACTTACGTTATATTTGTAACATCTTAAATATTGTTTACACTCCCCTTCAACACATAAACAAATCCAACAACGAAAATTACAGGTTAGCGTACAGTGACAAAGATATCGAAAAAGTGTACAAATTATACAAAAGAGACATTGACTATTTTGATTTTAAATTTTAAAGAAATCTGTTAAATTTTTTTATGGCAACACTTTACCTTCATATTGGTCATGGAAAAACCGGAACAAGCTGGATACAATCAAGTTTACACCTTAGTACTAATCAGTTGTTATCATACGGCATAGTTTATCCAGAAAGGCCTGATGTCAATATTATTAACTCAAATACTATTACCTCAGGTAACACACAGGAACTATTAAAATCAAAATCAATATTTGAGTCAACCCTAGCTAAATATCATCCCAATAATGGAAACACTCTACTTTTTTCCAGTGAGTTTCTCTTCAGGCAAATTATTAACTCAAATGCTGAGGAATTCATTGAAGAAGTCTCTTCTAGCAATGGATTTGATAAGATAAAAATTCTATTATTTATTCGTAACCCTATCAGCTCAGCCGCTTCGGTATGGCAACAAAGAATTAAAAGAATGGGGCTTCACCAACTTCCTTTGACAGAATTACATAATAATTCGGAAATCAGTTTTGACAAAATATTTAATGTATCAAAGCTATTAGATCGGTTTTCAAACTTAGATTCAGTTGAACTTACCGTAAAGAATTATAGCCGCTGCAAGAACCATTTATTGGAGGAGGTTGCTTCATGGCTTGGGGTTCCAAACGAAACAATTCAGAGGCCTTCGGTTAGCCGGATTAATCGATCCATGACATACTCAGAGCTGTTTATGCAACAAAGGTTAAATAGCATACTTGGTCCATCGGGAAAGTTATTTTCAGATCCCCTATGTGAGCAATTTCCAAATATCACACCCAGTTCAATCCTTCCACCATTAGATGTACAAAAGGCAATTTGGGAAAAAGTCTCCCCTACAATTGAACAAATTAATAAACTGCTTCCTAAAGCACACCAATATCAATGTGATATTCAATCACCTGAGCCAACACCCACACAATTATCATTCAGCAATGAACAGATTAATTTGATTGCAGAAAGTCTTGGTGGGGAGATTTTGCGACTGCGCAAAGCACGGGAACAGTTTCAGCAAACAATAGAAAATCTTCGTGAAGATATTGGTGATAATCGTTCAGAACCCAAAAAACAAGTAAAGCTTTTCAAACCAACTAGAATTATTAATTCTCTGTTCAAAAGAATTAAACAAAGTATTTCTCAAAGAATGCACTAATAGGAAGATTCCTATGCTTAATATTTTACCTTTTACAAAATCCTAAAAGATATAATTGTTAATTCCTCAAACAAACATTATTGTATTTCGTGTCGTTATTACAAATTGCAAATTATAAAACAGATTGTTGAATGAATAATATCATTAACAAAAAAGCCACTGCAACTTACTGTAAATCAATCTAATTATGTCGACTTCTACTTTAGTTTCAGTTATCATACCCAATTTCAATTATTCAATATATTTAACGCAGTGTATCAACAGCGTGTTAAAATCTAATTTTAACATTAGCAATATAGAAATAATTGTGGTTGACGATGCTAGCACCGACAACAGTGTTGCGATTGTACAGGAAATGATGCAGAATATTAGCTCCATTCGGCTTATTCAAAATGATACCAACCTAGGATTAACGAGAAGTAGAAACCGAGGGATTGTAAATGCAAAAGGGAACTATTTGTTTTTTCTTGATGCAGACAATTACATAACTGAGGGATGTATTAATGCGCATACTAGCATCTTAGATCATCATCCTGAATTTAGTGCTTGTTATGCACCTTGTCAGGAGTTTCTAAATGAGACTAACGAGTTGCTCCTCAAAAGATCAAATGATTATTTTAATTATCAAAAGCTATTATACGGTAATTACATTGATGCAATGGCTATGTTTCGAAAGAAGGATATCGTGGAAGTTGGAATGTATGATCTGATGATGCCAACGTATTTTTGGGAAGACTATGAATTGTGGCTGCGGTTTGGAAAATTAAATAAAAAGATTCATTTTATTAATGGCAATGCTCTTTCTTTTTATAGGATACACAAAAATAACCTGTCATCAAAAATAACCAACTATAACTATAATATATTAATTCACTATTTGAGGTTAAAATACGACTTGAAAATTGAATTATTCGACACTGAGGAGGAAAATAGAAAAACAGGTCTTTTGTCTGAAATAAAGCAAACGACTATGGAACAAAAAAACACGTTACTAAATAAACTAATTCAAAAAGATGAATTGTTTCAAAAGCAAGAAAAGAGACTTGCTCCAATCCAATACTCAAATGATGAAAATTTGAACAAAATCAATGATTTGACCAATCAACCTAGCATGCGTACTAATGAATTAAAAATGAATAAGAAAGGAATCATATTCAAACTTGCTCGTAACCTTTCAAAACATTTGCAGGCAATACTTAAGAAAAGATTGCTTCACCTGAAAAATAATTCACGTTCTGTGTATAGTAATATCCGAATTATCAGGCAAAGCGGCCTTTTTGACGAAAAATACTATTTGGAAAGCTATCCCGATGTGGCTGAAGCTGGTATCAACTCACTTAAACATTACTTGCTTTTTGGTGGTTTTGAGGGCAGAAACCCAAACCCAGATTTTATCAGTAATAGTTACCTCGAAAAATATTCGGATGTTAAGCTGTCTAATATCAATCCACTATTACACTATATAAAACATGGTAATAAAGAGGGTCGTAATTCTTTACAAAAGAATAATTCTATTAACTTTTTAAAACTATATAATCCTATTATTGGAAATCAAATGAAATTTTATTCACAATCAATTAGTTCATTCATTTCTTATCCCCTAATTTCAATAATTACACCAGTATATAATGTTGATTCCATTTGGTTAGATAAATGTATACATTCCGTTTTGCGTCAAAACTATGATAAATGGGAATTATGTATAATAGATGATGGTTCCACAAACAATGATACGTTGCATTGCCTAAAAGGATGGCAAAACATTGATCCAAGAATAAATATTTCTTATAATAAAATTAATCAAAATATTTCAAAGTCTTCTAATATTGCCATTCAAAATGCTACCGGTGAATTTATTGCATTTTTAGATAATGATGATGAATTAAAAGAGGATGCACTTTTTTGGATAGTTTATGAAATAAATAAGCATCCTGAGGCAGATTTGATTTACACAGATGAGTGCAAAATAACTTCAGAAAATAAGTTAATTGATTTCAATTTTAAACCGGATTGGAGTCCAGAGTTTTTATTAAACGAAATGTATATTGGCCATTTAAGTGTTTACAGAAAAAGTATTATTGAAAAAGTAGGACTTTTTAGATCTGAGTATGATTTTTCCCAAGATTATGATCTTGCATTGCGTGTTTCTGAGATAACACAAAACATTTTTCATGTCGAGAGAATTCTATATTATTGGAGGCAAATAAAAGGCTCTGCAGCAGGTGGAGGCAAAGACTATGCAAGAAAAAGTAATATCGCAGCACTCGAAGATGCACTTAAAAGACGGAATGTAAATGGAAAAGTCATAGAATATTCAAATGTTGCTAATCGAGTAAAGATTTCAATAAACTCTGACGATAAAGTTTCTATAATAATCCCATCTGATTCATTCAATAATTTAAAAAACATTATTAATAATATTATAGATAAAACTACATATGAAAATTATGAAATTATCATAGTTACAAAATCCAGTTTGATTTATGACCTAAAAAAAATCTTTAAACCATGCCCTGAGAACTTAATATTCTCGCCATATGACAAAAATTTTAATTTTTCTGATAAATGCAATCAAGGAGCTAATGATTCAAATGGGAGAATATTAATTTTTCAAAACGACGACGTTAATCCTCTGATAAATGATTGGATAGAAAATTTAATTGAATTTTTGTACTATGACAAAAAGATAGGAAGTGTTTCACCTATGCTACTATGGGAAAACGGAACAATTCAATATGCCGGAATGACAACTAACGTAAATCCTTTTTGCGGAACTTTTTTAAATGGAAGGGACAAAAATGAAGATTTGGCAAATAAGGTCCGCAATACATCAATACTCAGTGGGGCTTGTTTTGCAATATGGAAAGAAGTTTTTAATGAAGTTGGCGCATTTAATTCTATTAATACACCTGCCGGTCATAGTGATCTGGACTTAAGTTTTAAATTAAGAGATAAAGGTTACAGATGTGTTTATACTCCATATTCAACTCTTAGTCATATAGGAAATCATTCCTGGCACACGAAAAAAGACAAAGCAGATATTTACATATTACGTAAATGGGGTAAATATATTTCAAATGATCCATATTATACTAAAAGTATGAGGGCTATGATTGACGGTTATCTTCCTGAACAATTTGGAATTTTTTCAAGTGAAGAATATTATAAACCATATTCTTTTGATGCACTTATTGTTCTACAGGAATTATCTGTAACAGGGTCATCCACAGTTGTTCTGGAAACAGCTAAGGCTATTAGAAATAAGGGAGGATACCCGGTTATATTTTCATATGTTGATGGCCCATACCGAAAGGAATTTGAGAAGTTGAATATTTCTGTAATTGTTAATAATTTTGCAATAACAGATGACTTTTCTTTTATTCACTTTGCTAAAAATTTTGATATTATAATTGCAAACACTGTAGTTGTTTACCCTGCCATACACATGATTCAGGATTTGGTTCCAACAATATGGTATATTCATGAAGCTGAAAACATTGAATCCTTTTTTATTCCTCATTTTAACAATGAAGCCCTAACTCTAAAAGATGTATTGATTGGCACAAACAGTCATGTTTATGTTGCAAGTGAATATTCTAAAAATATTGTTAAAAAATATAACAATAATGTTAGGTTGTTAAAATATGGTATTGATGATTTATTTCTAGATAATGAAATAATAATCGGTGACGAAATTCAATTTAGTATTGTAGGAACTATTGAGGAAAGAAAAGCTCAAGATGTATTCATACAGGCAATTATGCTCATGCCAATAGAATATCAGAAAAAAGCAATATTTAACATAATTGGAAATGAAGATAATGAGAAAATTTTTGTGTCTGATCTGAAGAAAAGGTCAAAACATATATCAAATATAAAATGGCATGGTCTAATCACAGATCAGAAAGATAAATTAGAGTTATTTATCAATACTTCTTTATTTGTTGTTATTTCTCGAGATGAACCTGTATCAGTTGTTGTTATTGAGGCTGCAATGCTAGGAAAACCATCCATAATAAGTGAAAATGTTGGGGCTAAATATATGGTAGAAGATGGCAAAAATGGTTTTATTGTAAAAACTGGCGATTCTGAGCACTTAAAGGATACTTTGATGAAAATTATTGATGACCCTTCAATACTAATTGGGATGGGAAATGAATCTAGAAAAAAATATCTTCAAACTTCAACATTGGATATCTTTCAGAGTAACTTGATTGAAGCAATCAAAGACATTATTGAAGTTGATGCAGGTTAGAGAAATTATTTCCTGGATTATATTAATAATTATTTAATTTAAAAAAAGAATTAATGCAATATACAAGTAGAGTAATCTACAAACTATTAATTTTATTAATTTGCCAGCAATTAATTTATAAAGAATGAATACAGAAATTGTTATTAATGTTGATTCACTTACTAAAAGATATAAACTTTATAATTCGCATCGAGA
Source organism: Bacteroidota bacterium (assembly GCA_013203805.1). Lineage (GTDB taxonomy): Bacteria > Bacteroidota > Bacteroidia > Bacteroidales > F082. The sequence goes on from JABMPH010000128.1 coordinate 13,826, forward strand.
CAGAGTAAAAGAGTTTTTGCATCCAACGCGCAAAAAGTTTCATCAAGAACATTACGCATTAAAAAATATCTCATTCTCAGTAAAAAAAGGTGAGGTTCTTGGTATAATAGGTCAAAATGGAAGTGGTAAATCCACTTTATTAAAAATATTGGCATCTGTAGTTACACCAACAAATGGGCTGTTTAATTGTGATGGAGTAGTTACAGCCCTATTAGAATTAGGAGGTGGTTTTGATAATGATTTGACAGGTATTGAGAATATAAAATTTCTTGCCGCATTGCAAGGGTTTTCCAAAAAAGAGATTCCTGATTTGATAAAAAACATTCTTGAATTCGCTGACATTGCAGAATATGCTTATCAACCCGTTAAAAGTTATTCAAGTGGGATGTATGTTCGTCTGGCATTTTCAATATCAATTAATATTGATCCCGATATACTAATAATAGATGAAGCACTCGCCGTAGGTGATATTAGATTTCAACAAAAATGTTATCGCAAGATAAGAGAATTTAAGGATCAAGGCAAGACTATAATTTTTTGCACCCATAGTTTAAGTGCAGTTAACGATTTTTGTAGTAGAGCACTTTGGCTTCATGAAGGTAATATAAAGGAACAAGGAGATCCCAACTATGTTACTGACTCCTACAATGCTTACATGACTTCCAACCAAAAAATACTTATCAAAAAAAATAATCCTAATATTGAATCAAAATTATCTTACTCAAAATTTAATGATAAGCTACCAAAACAATTCAGTAATTTTGATTGGATTGACTTAAGTAGCTGTGATTCATTTGGTACAGGTGGGTGTAATATTAAATCAGCATCCATTTTAAATGCCGAATCAAACTCAAAAGTTAATATCTTTTTAGGAGGTGAAAAATTGAGAATTCTGATACTGCTAGAACAAAACGAGAAGATAGAAAACCCAAATATTCAAGTGTTATTAAATGGTCAGTTTGGATCCACAGTATTTAAAATCACTAATCATTTATTTAATCAAGCATTAAGGCTAAAATCAAACAAAAGTACAGTTGTATCAATTGATTTTACTTTACCTAGGATTGGCAATGGGCATTATTCATTTTCCTTTGGTATTCTTTCTTATGAAGATAATATTGAGCAATTTAGACATTGGGTGCATGATGCATTAATAATTGAAATTGCAAATCCAAATATATTGTACAAATTGGGAACCCAATCGGTTGTTGAAGAAGCAATAATAAATACTATTTCTGAATAGGATGACTATTGATAAAAAGATTAATCGATAATGAGCAACTATAATAATAAATATTAAAATTAATGAGCCCTAAAACTGGAATTGCAAATTTTCTATTTTCTTTTGTTAAACAAAGGAAAATAATTTACACTATGGTTATTCGTGACTTCGAGGGTAGATATTTTTCATCTTTTATAGGATTACCTTGGGCGTTTATTCAGCCTGCTGCTTCGATTTTTGTTATTTGGTTTGCTTTTACTTACGGTTTAAAAGCTGGAGTAACGTCAACTGGAGTGCCATATACACCTTGGCTTATTGTTGGGTTAATTCCGTGGATGTTTATAAGTCAAACTATGATAGTGGCTTGTGCAGCAATACCTGAATATTCATATCTCATTAAAAAAACCAGCTTGAATGTTAGTATGATACCTCTTATAAAAGTATTTTCCGGTATGATTGTACATGTCATTCTAATTGTTTGCATAATCATCCTATTAAGTTTGTTTTATGACATATATCCTTCTATTTATTGGCTTCAAATTTTTTATTATTTATTCGCATTAACAATTTTACTATCAGGTATTGCATGGTTTGTAGCATCTGTTAATGTTTTTATCAAGGATATGGCTCATATTATTAATATCGCAGTAAATATGTTGTTTTGGGCAACACCAGTAATTTGGCCATATTCTATGCTAACAGGAAATTTAAAATACATTGCTTTGTTAAATCCATTCTTCTACATCACAGAAGGTTACAGATATACTTTTATCGAAAAAAAATGGTTTTTTGAGTTTCCGGAAATGAATATTTATTTTTGGGGTGTGACAATAACAATATTTGTTTTAGGAGCACTAACTTTTCAGAAATTAAAACCTGATTTCGGAGATGAACTCTAAGCGTCATTATCAAATTATTTATTATTAATTATTAGGTAATTAAAGGTTTACAAATCGGATGTCAAAAACAAGTTTTGAGAGTAGTGATTATAAGGTTTACGATTTTCGAAAATTATGGAAATATTTTCCTATAAAACGATATCAGAAGGAAACAGTTAAAAGAATAATATTTGGAACCTTTTCATTCGCCTTTCAAAATTGGGCCTCATATCACAATTGGAAGAAAGCTCAGTTATTTGTCCCTAAAAATGGACATTTATTAAATGCATGGTATTGGAAGCAATTGTTCTCCAATAATTATACCATCGACATAAGTAAGCCTTTGAATATTCATAAAGAAAAAACAAAAACAGACAGACTAGCTATAGTTATACATGCTTTCTATTTGGATATTTTTGATGAAATTATTGATTACTTAAAAAAATCAGATTTTGATAATATATCATTGTATATTACCACAAACATAAAGTTAATCAATACTATAGAAGAAAAACTTAAAGTTACTGGGTATTCATATATTATTATGGTCGTGGAAAACCACGGTAGAGATATATTGCCTTTTTTGAAGATATTACCAAAGGTTATTTCAGATGGTCATGAGGTTATATTAAAACTGCATACTAAGGGGTCAAATCACTTAAACAAAAAAATTCCATGGAGATATGATCTTTTCAATAAATTAATAGGAGATAATAGCATCAATAAATCTCTACTCACTTTTAATCAAAATCCAAATATTGGTATGATTGGTCCTTCCGGTCACATAATTCCCATGCACTTCTATTATGGATCGAATGCTCACTCTGTAGAAATATTAAGTAACAAAATGGGAGTTCAAAATGACCAACTAATGGGATTGAACTTTGCTGCCGGCTCAATGTTTTATGTTAAAACTGAATGTCTTTTGCCAATACTCAAACTTAATCTAGAAGATGAAATGTTTGAAGTGGAAGCAAATTCAACGGATGGAACATTAGCTCATGCTGTTGAAAGAATATTTGCTGTGGGTTTGATTGCACAAAAAAAAGAACTTGCCGACACCGATTATGACAATGCCATCCCTATTCTCAAGGTATGTAAAAATCATTCGTTTACACAGTAAAGTTAACAATTCACATAGCTTTGAAAACTTGCAAATCTTTGATATTTAAAGACTCTGTTAACTTAACTCATGATAATTAATGAACTTTACAAGCGAACATTATTCAGAACCACGTTAATTGAATTGTAATTTATTGGACTATATACTATATGATTTTTAATTTATTAAGAAAAACATATCAATTTTTGATGACTTTTATCAAAGATATTGGCGGATTAAAATCACTTTTCTTAAAAACTATTAAAGAATTTCGAGAAAATGGAATATCAGGGATCTTAACTAAAACAAAACACTTTTTGTATCACTTAAATCTCCACTCAAAAACTAATAGGCACAAAAATAATTATAAAGCATGGTTGAAATTATATAACAAGCCATCAAGCAAGAAAAGAATGAAAATGAAAGATTTAATTAACACATTTTCATTCTCACCAAAATTTTCCATAATAATGCCTACTTATAACTCGAATATTACATGGCTAAAAAAAGCGATTGAATCGGCTAACAATCAAATATATACAAACTGGGAGCTTTGTATAGCAGATGACTCATCTTCTGATAGTAGATGTATTGAAGAATTGAAATATTATGAGAAAACAAATAATCGAATAAATGTTGTATTTAGAAAAAAAAATGGTCACATTTCCGAAGCCTCTAATAGTGCAATTAAAATTGCAACAGGCGATTGGATAATATTATTAGACCATGATGATTTGCTTTCAGATGATGCTCTTTTTTGGTTAGCATATACGATCAATAAAAATCCACAAGCTTGTCTTATTTATTCAGATGAAGATAAAATTGATAGCCATGGAAATCATAGTGAACCCTACTTTAAATGTGATTGGAATTATGATTTGTTTTTATCTCAAAATATGATTAACCACCTAGGAGCTTATAAATTAAATATAATAAACAAAATAGGTGGATTCCGTAAAGGATTTGAAGGATCACAGGATTATGATCTTGCTTTAAGGTTTATTGAACAAATAAATGAAGATCAAATAGTTCATATTCCTCGTATTCTTTATCATTGGCGAATTCATAAAAATAGCACTGCAGAAATATCAAATATAAAACCATATGCTTTTACAGCAGCACAAACTGCAATTAAGGAGCACTTGTTAAGAAAAGGAGTTAATGCAGATGTCAATACACTCGAAAATAATATGTACCGAGTAAAGTATCATCTTCCCGAGGATATGCCGGGTGTTTCAATTATTATTCCTACTTATAACAATTACAAAATGCTCAAAACCTGCATAGATAGCATATTAACAAAAACTAATTATCCAGATTACGAAATTATTATTGTCAATAATAATTCTGATGATAAATACACATTGCAATACTTTAACTCTCTTTCAAATATTTCAAACATTAAAATAATAGATGATAGTCGTGAATTTAACTTCTCCTCAATAAATAATAGAGCTGTCGAACATGTTTCGAATGAATACATTTGTTTTCTTAATGACGATATTGAAGTAATTACACCTGATTGGCTATCCGAAATGATAAGTTTTGCAATACAGCCACGGGTTGGTGCGGTTGGGGCAAAATTGTGGTATTTTAACGGAACTCTTCAACACGGAGGTATAATTGCTGGGATTGGTGGTGTTGCCGGACATTCTCATAAATACTTGCCAAAAGGAAACGAAGGCTATTTCTGCAGAGCAAATATAATACAAAGTTTCTCTGCTGTAACAGCTGCTTGTATGGTTGTAAGCAAAAGCATATTTGAAGAAGCTGAAGGCTTTAATGAATCAAATCTATCAATTGCGTTTAATGATGTTGACTTATGTTTGAAGATTCAAAAACTTGGATACAAAAATATTTGGACACCCTATGCTGAATTATATCATCATGAAAGTGCTAGCAGAGGAACGGAGGATAATAAAGTAAAACAGATTCGATTTTCAAAAGAAATTGAATACATGAAAAATACATGGAGCGAACAAATTAATAATGATCCTGCCTATTCCCCAAACCTTTCAATTAATGATGAAGATTTTAGTTTGGCCTGGCCCCCAAGAACAACACTAAGTATGGATTAATAATTAATTCATTTTAATGATTTTTTTATTTATTCCCCGAAATCAGAAGTCTCTATTTGTTTTTGGCTTAAAAGCCATTTTCATACCCATATTGCTATCCTATTGATTAGTGTACGTGTTGTCCTGCAATATTCCTTTAGTTGATGAGTAAGGTACGCATAAAAATGGATTGTTCAATATGACAACACTACCGTTATCAAGAACATAATATCATTGAAACTCAATATTTAGATGAGTTGGTGGTTTTCTGAATTCAATAATGATTTGGTCAAATTTTGGCTAGGAAAAATATTTTCTTGAAATAGTTAACCAATTTATTCATATCTTTCTGTGTTAAATATATCAGCATAAAATATAAATTAACACATTATTAATCAGGGATTAACAATGAAGTATTCAAAGTATATAACTATAATTTCGGCTGCCGGGGATTATATCATACTAAACATTCTTTTTGTGTTTGGTTTTTGGATTTTAGTTGATAAAACAATTATAACCCCTAAACATATTTTGTTTTACTTGTACTTAAACATTGTGTGGCTCGTACTATACATTATATTTAGAGCCTACAGGATAAAACACAATACACAAAAAAAAGCCATTCTGCTTACATATTTGCAAATCATAGTATTCTTCTTCTTCTTCTTCTTAATGTTCTTTCAATTTGTTTCAATATCATATTATCCCCGTTCAATCATTAAGTACCTTTTTCCGTCTTTCTTTATCTTATTGATGTTGTGGAAACTTGGATTATACTTTTCTTTTATCTACTATAGTAAAAAGGGATTTAATTATCGAAATGTAATAATTATAGGTCATTCCGACAAATCAAAACAGTTGTTTCAACATTTCTCAACCGACATTTGGAGTGGATATAGATGTTTCGGCATTATATGCGAACAATGCATCGAGGAAGATAATATTATAGGAAGCTGGGATGACTTAGCAACAATTATAAATACTAATAATATAGATGAAGTATATATTGCGTATGAAGGAATACCTAAACCAATAATGTCGGTTATTGCTGAGACATTATCAAACTTTGCAGTTAAAATATGTATCGTTCCAGATTTAAGCAACTTTTCATATAAAACAGCCGAACTTACTCCTTATGGAAATATTTCTGTAATTGAAATACATCCCGGACCATTAAGCTACTGGTATAATCAACTAATAAAGAGATGTTTTGATCTTGCGATCTCTTCATTTGTTATTATTACTATACTTAGCTGGTTAACCCCAATTTTAATGCTTATTAATGTATTTGGGGATGGAAAAGGAGTTTTTTTTCGACAGAAAAGAACTTCGATAAGAGGACGAATTTTTAATATCTTTAAGTATCGTTCCATGTCTATTAATAGTGATGCGGATAACAAAAAAGCGAGTCTTTATGATGATAGGGTTACACGAATTGGGAAATTCTTACGAACAACCAGTTTGGATGAATTACCCCAATTTATAAATGTTTTTTTAGGACAAATGTCGTTTATTGGACCTCGTCCTCATATGCTTAAACACACCGATGAATACAGTAAGATTGTTAAGCGTTTTATGCTGAGACATACTGTTAAGCCTGGAATGACAGGACTTGCACAGGTAAACGGATATCGAGGAGAGGTTAAAAAAGTTTCTGATATTGAACGGAGAGTAGAATTTGACGTTCAATATATCGAAACATGGTCGATTGCACTTGATATTAAGATTTTTTTCCTAACCAATTGGTTATTGTTAATAGGTCAAAAAGAAGCTTATTAGATTGTGATTTTCAACACATTTAATATGCATCGCATACATTTGTGATTAATTCCACTGAATAGTATTAATCAAATGCTCAATGTCTTCTGATATAAAATTAATAACGGGTTCTAAAGAGTCGTTATTGGGAACAATATTGAAATAAAGTGCACCCCTTAAGAAGTGTGAAGCACTATCAGTTACAAAAAACTGATAGGGTGATGCTGCACCACTTCCTTCAATTTTATATATTAACCCATAAACATTCCTTCCCCTATCAACTATTAAACTTTCACTAATATCTTCAGCCTTGGGGATGTGCTTTGAAACCAATGTATATGAATCCTCAAGATAAGTAATAAGATTGTTATCAATTTCTTTGTAGCTCAAAAATACTGTTGCCTTAAACTGCGGATACTCAATATTTAGCCAGTATTTTTGATTAGGATTTTGCGGTGAACTCTGTAAATATGTATAAACAGGGTATTCAAAATAATAGGGAAGTGTAGTATCCGACAATTTGTAAGTATGTTCAGGAAGATCAATCCTAAAATAACCCCGTGGAAGAGGAGTATAATTTTGATCGCAAGAGATCATAATTATACTTATTATTATGCTATACTTCCAAATCTTTTTCAAGCTTATTATCATCAATAATTACCTTTATGCTATTTATTTTTCTTTGGTCGGAATCCATAACCTCAAATTGAAGTTGTTTAAAATTTATGATGGATCCAGGTTCAGGAATTTTATTTTCAATCTCTAGCAACAACCCTCCCAATGAGTCGGCCTCCCCTCTGTTTTCATCAAAAATATCATCATTAAGACCTAGAATTTTACAGAAGTCAACAATAGGAGTTCTTGCTTCAAATAAAAAGGTATTATCAGCAATCTTATCAAATTTAAACTGGAGAGGCTCCATGTCAAATTCATCACTTATATCGCCAACAATTTCTTCTATTATATCTTCAAGAGTTATAATACCTGATGTGCCTCCATATTCGTCAGCTACAATTGCCATATGTATCTTCTTCTGTCTGAATTCTTGCAACAAATCGTTAATTCTTTTGTTTTCGGGCACAAAAAACACTGGTTTCCTAATTAAGCTTTGCCAATGAGGAGTATTCTTATCCACGGGCAATGGTAACAAATCTTTTATATATAATATCCCCTTAATATTATCAATCGTTTCAGTATACACTGGAATTCGTGAAAACCCCGACTTCAGAACAATTTCTTTGACCTCAACCAGACTAAGTTTTTCGTCAATTCCGGTTACATTAACACGCGATATCATTATCTCACTTGCCTCTTTTACTCCAAATGTAGCAATTCCTTTAAGTATGAACTTCTCCTCCTCTGTCACAGTGTGATCGGATGTAATTTCGATTGCATCCGAAAAATCACTCATGCTCATATTGTGACCCTTTTTCCCAACCCTACTATCGATAAATGATGTTGATTTAACAAGAATATTGCTTAATGGTTTAAATATCCAAATTAAGATTTTGAGGTTCAATACCATTAAGATTGCCACCGATACAGGCTCTTTATTCGCAAGTATCTTAGGCATGATCTCGCCAAATATTAACAGAATAGATGTAACAACAACAACTTGAATTAAAAATACCAGAAGAGCATTTGCCTGTAAATCAAACAAATTAGCAGTAATATATGTTGATAGAATTACTATGCTAACATTGATAAAATTATTGGAGATTAATATGGTTGCCAGCAATCGCTTTGGCCTTTTCAGCAGCAAGAGTATTGCTTTATCCTTTTTACCTCCTCTTGTTTTTAGTGTATCAATGTCGGATGGAGATAGTGAAAAAAAAGCAGTCTCAGATCCCGAGATAAGTCCCGAGAAAAAAAGTAGGATAAATAAAATCAACAATGCAATAATACTATCAGGAGTAAAACCTAAATAAAACTGTTCAGAAACAATATTTAACATTGTTAAAAATGAATCTGCTTCTATGTCTTCCAAAACTAATTTTTAAGTTAAAAAATATTACCCGTCAAAATTACTAAGAATAGTAATACTTGGGCCAACCTTCTGAAATTTAGAATGGAAGATCATCCTCTATGCTATCTGTTGCTTCCGAAGAGTTGGCTGTATCTGTTTTGGTATTAGCATTTGCAGAGGCTCCCTGCCTATTTCCAACATATTCTCCTCCGCTTGCATTATCACCACCCCGTGGGTGTGCTAACATATTAATTTTTTCCGCTAGTATCTCTGTTATATACTTTTCGTTACCATCCCTATCGTTATATTTTCGGTTTTTAATTTTGCCTTCAACATAAATAAGGTCTCCTTTTGCAATATTTTTCTCGGCAAGGTATCTATATCCAACAATATTATGCCACTCCGTTTGATCTCTCCACTCATTAGTGGTTCTATCCTTATAACTCTCGGTTGTTGCTAACGAGAAACTCATTCGTTTCGTGCCATCATCAAATGTAAAAATATCCGGGTCTTTCCCAATATGTCCTATCAAAACTACTTTATTAATTCCTGCCATTTTTTATAGTTTAACTTTAAAATTTCCGCATTCAAAATTAGATATTTTTTAGCGAAAGATTCATATGAAATCAAACTTAAGGAAAACAAATCACTTATTTTAACTCCAAATAACGATGTGGAATAGTGAAAATACTAAGAAAGAACATTTTATAGAGAAAAAAAAAACAATTTTTATACTTGTAATAATAAAATTATATTATTTTTGTTGCCCGAACTAAGAAACTAATTTTTAATCATTTAAAATATCATTGAGATGACAAAAGCAGAAATTGTAACTGAAATTGCCAATAAAACTGGCGTTGAGAAAGTAGCTGTACAGGCAGTAGTAGAGTCTTTCATGGAAACCGTAAAAGACACAATGGTTAATGGCGAAAATGTATATTTAAGAGGCTTTGGTAGTTTTATTATTAAGAAAAGAGCTGAAAAAACAGGACGTAATATTTCAAAAAATACTACTATCATAATTCCTGCTCATAATATACCTGCTTTTAAACCAGCTAAAACTTTCGTAAACGAAGTTAAGGCTAAATAGTTTTTAATTTAAATTTTAACAATAAATTATTATGCCAAACGGAAAAAAGAGGAAAAGGCACAAGATGGCGACCCATAAACGTAAAAAGCGTTTAAGGAAGAACAGGCATAAGAAGAAATAATAATTTCTTTTTACACAATAACACAAGACTTTATATGGTCTTGTGTTATTGTTTTCCAATTCCTCCCAAAAACACCCACACTGTTTGTCCTGTCAACTTTCAAATTCAAATATTAAATTGCCAATAGAACTATTGGTATTTAATTAATTAAAAATAAACGATGTGAACAGAGAATTAATCATTGATTCAAGTTTATCGGAAGTTAACATTGCACTACTTGAGGACAAAAATCTAGTTGAATTACATAAGGAACAAATCAACAACAAATTTACTGTTGGCGATGTATTTCTAGCGAAGGTTAAAAAAATAATGCCTGGCCTAAATGCCGCGTTTGTAGACGTAGGATACGAGAAAGATGCGTTTTTGCATTATCTTGATCTGGGTCCACAAATCAGAACATTTAACAAATATGTTAAACTTGGTGTATTAGGAAAAGCTGATCTTACTTCTCACGAAACAATTAAACGTGAAAAGGATATTGAAAAATCAGGCAAGATTAACCAGGTATTGGTTTCTGGACAACAGATACTGGTACAGATTGCAAAGGAACCAATATCAACAAAGGGACCACGTATATCTACAGAAATATCCTTTCCGGGAAGATTTTTAGTACTTCTACCATTCTCCAATAAGATATCAATATCACAAAAGATAAAAAGCAAAGATGAACGTAATAGACTTAAGCGTCTTATTACCAGTATTCTTCCAAATAATTATGGTATTATCATTCGTACAGTTGCCGAAAACAAAAAGGTGGCTGAACTTGATACCGACCTACGTGATCTTACTGGAAAATGGGAAGGAATTATTAAAAAATTATCCCACCTCAACCCCCCTCAAAAAGTACTAAGTGAACTTGACCGAACTTCCCAGATATTAAGAGATATCTTAAATGAGTCGTTTAACACAATACATGTAAACGATCCTACTCTCTTCGAAGAAACAAAAGCATATATTGGCACAATTGCCCCCGATAAAAAAGACATTGTAAAACGATACAAAGGCAAACTCTCAATTTTCGATCAATATGGTATTGATAAGCAAATGAGAAGCTCCTTTGGAAAAACAGTAACAATAAAAAGTGGAGTATACTTAGTTATTGAACACACTGAGGCTCTACATGTTATTGACATAAATAGTGGGCACCGTGTTAATAAAGAAAACACTCAGGAAGAAAATGCACTGTTAGTGAATATGGAGGCTGCTACTGAGGTTGCACGCCAACTAAGACTAAGAGATATGGGTGGCATTATTGTAATCGATTTTATTGATTTACATGATGCCAAAAACAGAAGAGCACTACACCAACGACTTATTGAGGAAATGTCGAAAGACAGAGCAAAACACACAATACTCCCTCCCAGTAAATTTGGTTTGGTTCAGATAACTCGTCAACGAGTAAGACCAGAAATGATTGTTCCTGTACTTGAAAAATGCCCAACCTGCAATGGTACAGGAGAAATCAAAACCAGCATGATTTTGATTGATGATATAGAAAATAATCTAAATTATCTTATTCATGATCAGAATGAGAAAAAACTTACTCTTGTAGTACATCCATACATTAGCGCTTTCCTTACAAAGGGTTTCAAATCAATTCAAATGCGTTGGTTTTTTAAATATCGTAGTTGGATTAAAATAGAATCCATAAAAGATTACCAATTAATGGAATTCCATTTCTTTAACAAGAATGGTGATATAATTAAAAGATAAAAAATGGGTTGTGAGAATTTAATACTCTCACAACCCATTCTTTTTCCCCTCGAAACAAGCCTAACTAATACTTACTTGCATGGATACTTAATACCGGCACTGGCGAATGATTTACCATTTGTGATGCATAAGGTCCAAGAATTAAATTAGCGGTACTTGTTTCCTGTTCCGTCATTATTGCAATTAGGTTAGCGCCAATTTTAGAAGCATAGTTTAAAGTAACTTCAGTAATATTATCCGTTTCTAAGAATACTGATTTATATTTAATTTTATTCTCATCAAGATACTCCTCAGCCTGTGCGACGTAATTTCGTACCCGATATCGAATATCGTCGGAAGTTGTTGTGAACAGTCCAAGGATATGTATTTCCGAATTAAAATATTTGGCTAACAAAGCTGTAAGTGGTAATTTTTGACGTGTGATTTTTGTACTATCCAAGGGTAGTACAATTTTTTTCAAGTCTGTACCCACATCAATGCCAGCACGTATAGTTATTATTGGTCGGGTACAAGCTGTTGCCATCCTGTTGGCATTGCTACCAATCCAGAATTCTTCAAAACCAGATGAACCATGGGTTCCTATTACAACAAGAAATGCATCTATTTCATCGGCCATTATGCACATTTCTTTATAAACTTTACCTTTCTTTATAAAGTATTCAATTTTTTCACCATGCAAATGGTACTTGTACTTTTTCACAAGCTCTTCAAACCTATTGGTAACTTCTTTTTCAATATTCTGTGGCTCTACAGAAAATATCTCCTTAGAATAATCAAGATGATTAATCCATACCATTGCAATACCGGCTTTTGCTTTACGGGCAATTGTAATTGCATGTTCGAGTGCATTGATCGAACAATCGGAAAAATCCATGCCCACTAAAATTACTTTACTCATAGTTGTTGTTTTTGTTATATTTCGACAAACTAGGGAAATTTATATTATCCTGTGTTACCCAAGCTCCGGGATATTTCCGGCCAATCTTCTCAAGAAACTTTTCAGCTTCCAGTCGTGTTCTAAAATCTCCAACTCTAACCCTATAATTGGGTTCTCCAAATGTTAAATAAACAGGTATATCAGGATATTTTTCTAAAAATTTAGCTTTTGCTTCTTCTGTTATATCAAGAGCATCATTACCAGATGCCATAAGTATCTGTATTCGATAACCCTGAAAAGTTGGGAATTTAACATTATGATCAATGTGTAGTTGAACCAAAGAATCAACACGACCTTCACTTATAATAATAACCCTTCCTTCATCAGGATTTTGAGCTATCATTCCCCCAATTAGAAAAATGACACTAAAAATTAAGCCTATTATTTTTTTCATATTTCAGTATAATATTCCTTAATGTTACTTTGCCCTAACACTAACAACTGGTATTGTTGAGTTATTGATTAATTGTTGGGCATAGGGGCCTAAAAATTTATTTGCAGTTGTTGTTCCCTGATCAGTCATTATTGCAATCAGATCCATATCATTAGTAATGCTATAATCAATTATAGAGGCGGCAACATTTTTAACTTCAAGTTTTTCAAGTTTATAATCAACATTTTTATTAATCATACAATTAACAGCCTCTACTCCAAACTTATCAATACGCTTTCTAATTACACTTATAGTAGTATTATAAACTTCTAGCAAATATACAGTAGCTTCAAATTTAAGAGCAAGATCACATATAAATGGTAGTTTTTGCTTTGTTTCAAGCGAACTATCAAGAGGAACCAATATTTTCTTTATCGTTGATTTGAACACATATTTATTTCTTATTGTTGTAACCGGACATGGTGCTTGTGTAACTATACGATATGTATTACTCCCAATCCAATGCTGCTCATACCCTGATACCCCGTGAGTTCCTGCAAATATCATATCTGCATCAATCCGTACAGCAGCCTTTGCAATTTCTTGATAAACCTTACCTTTGCGTAGTATAACTTCAATTTTACCTTTTGAAAGAAATTCAGAATAGGTACTAACAAGGTTTTTAAGATATTCTTTTTTCTCTATGCGAAGCTCACCTGTAATGGTATCCAATACATTCTCATCCGAAAAGGAATTATCAACCCATACTAAGTAGATTGAAGCATCCAACTTTTTGGCAAACATCAACGCATATTGCAATGCATGTTCTGCATTCTTCGAAAAATCGATGGCAACTAAGATGGTCTTCATTTCTTTAAGAAATTAGATGATAGCAGCATAAAGATTATTGCTATCACGTTAGTAAAGCAATGGTGCTAATATAACAAATAATTATTAAATCTATTATCTTTTAATCATCAAAACTGGGAAAATAAATTATTTGATCTAAAACTAACAATTAACAACATTAAAAATTACTCTATTTGTTACGTGATTTTCATCTACTTTTGTTTAAAAATTATGTGATTAATGAATGAAAACCTTGACGCATCCGGATCAAATTTAAGCACCGACGAAAAAGAGCTTGAAAACACATTGCGACCTGCACATTTTACACATTTTGTCGGGCAACCCAGTGTAGTTGAGAATCTTAAAATTTTTGTTGAAGCTGCAAAACAAAGAGGCGATGCGCTCGATCATGTTCTACTACATGGGCCTCCAGGACTTGGGAAAACAACTTTATCGTATATAATCTCCAATGAACTTGGTGTTAATATCATTACAACGTCAGGGCCGGTTCTTGATAAACCTGGCGACCTGGCTGGTTTACTAACAAACCTAGAAGAGAATGATGTTCTATTTATTGATGAAATTCATAGATTAAGTGCGGTTGTTGAGGAATACCTTTACTCAGCAATGGAAGATTATAAAATTGATATTATGATCGAAACCGGTCCAAATGCCAGATCGGTGCAAATAACACTTAATCCATTTACTTTAATTGGTGCCACAACAAGATCGGGACTGCTTACGGCACCCCTTCGTTCACGATTTGGTATAAATTCACGGCTTGAGTATTATAACTCAAAAACTTTAGCGTCGATAGTTAAACGTAGTGCATCCATACTAAAAGTAAATATTGACGATATTGCTGCAAACGAAATAGCCGGCAGAAGTAGAGGAACACCTCGTATAGCGAATTTGCTTTTACGTAGAGTACGCGATTTTGCCCAAATTGTTGGCACAGGTAATATTGATATTGAAATATCCAGGTATT
Organism: Bacteroidota bacterium; assembly: GCA_013203805.1. Classification (GTDB taxonomy): domain Bacteria; phylum Bacteroidota; class Bacteroidia; order Bacteroidales; family F082. Next base: position 28,880 of record JABMPH010000128.1, read on the forward strand.
CACTAAAGGCACTTAATGTTGATAAGAATGGGCTTGACGAAATGGATAATAGAATCCTTACTACAATAATTGATAAATTCAAAGGTGGCCCTGTTGGCATCTCTACTATTGCTACCGCATGTGGTGAAGAACGTGACACAATTGAAGAGGTATACGAACCCTTTTTAATTCAGGAAGGTTATATAATGCGTACACCTCGCGGCCGAGAAGTTACTCAAAGAGCTTATGAACATTTAGGAAGAATAAAACAAATTGATCAAGGGAAACTTTTTTAATGTTGTAACTAGCTTTTCCCTTAAGAGACTGAGTGCAATGGTAATAGGTATTGAGGGGGGTATAAGGGATATAGGGTATAAAGAAAAACAGTAATCAATAACATAAACAATTATAGGCTAATATGACTAAAAATTTTGTAAAGTTTATAATTGAAATATGCCCCATACCTTTATGCCCCATATATCCTTATCCCCTATACCCCTTATACCCAATATCCTTATATCCCCTGTATCCTTATACCCCATATATCCATATACCCAATATATCACACAAACTCACCTCATGTTTTAAACCCCAAAACTGATTAGCTCATTATGCCCATTCAATCACTACAAAAGCAACAACTAAGCAAGTTTATTATTGCTCAGGCTAAAGAAATGGGGTTTTTCGATTGTGGCATTTCCAAAGCTGAAAACCTTAATGAAGATGAAGTAAAAATGGAACTTTGGCTAAGTGGTGGAAATAATGGAGAAATGATATACCTTGAACGAAACAAGGACAAAAGATACAATCCACAATTACTTGTTGAAAACGCCAAATCGGTAATCTCTGTTCTTTATAACTATTACCCTAAAAAACAGCTTGACCAAAAGGATAAATACAAGATTGCCAAATATGCTTATGGAATAGATTACCATTATGTAATAAAAGAAAAACTTGGCCAATTACTAAACGTTATTCAAACAAAAACAGGAAGTCAAAATGCCCGAATATTTGTTGATTCAGCACCTGTACTTGACAGAGCCTGGGCTCGAAAGAGTGGTTTAGGTTTTATTGGTAAAAACACTCTACTTATAAATAAAAAAGGGGGATCGTTTTTCTTCATCGGTCATATAATTATTGACCTTGAATTGCATTATAAGGATCAACCAGACCGAAAAAGTTATTGTGGAAGTTGCACACGATGCATTGATTCTTGCCCAACCAATGCAATCAAGAACAATTATGTAGATGCACGCAGTTGCTTGTCGTATTTAACCATTGAATATAATGGCCCTCTCCCTCTGGATCAAAAAGAAAATTTTAACGTTTGGATTTTTGGTTGTGATATTTGTCAGGATGTATGCCCATGGAATAGATTTGCATCGCCACATTCTGAACCATTATTCCAGCCACAAGAAGATCTTTTAAAAATGAATAAAGCCAGTTGGGAGGAAATGGATAAAGTCCAGTTCAATAAATTATTTAAAGGTTCAGCAGTTCAACGAACCAGGTACAAGGGATTAAGAAGAAATATCGACTTTCTCACATAAGTGATGCCTTAAAACAAGCATTCCAGTAAAAATCCTATTTTTGAATAATAAAAGATCAACTATGGCGCATAAAAATAAAATCCTTATCATAGGTTTTTTTTTAATAACTACCATTTTTAGTTTTTCTACTTATTGGATCAAGAGTTTGGAGAATTCTTTTGCTGATGAGATAATATCTAATGCATCGTCTTCATTTACTTTAAATTTGGTAGATTTTCTAAACACGGGCAAATTGACCATAGAAGATTTAAATCAAAATATTAGCACAAATAATCAAAAGGTCATAAAAATTGATGACTTAAACACATTCTCCACTAAAATGATACTCTCCAGCAATTACCTCAAGGGAGTTGCCTTATCGAACAATAATTTCACCTATATTATTTATCGTGACAAATCTTCGTTGGTTGCCACATACGATGTTGATTTAACAGATAGCGTTTCCTCCTGGGTAAGGATGAACAATAATCTTGAAATAATAAGCGAGTGGACCGATATCTATAGAATATTTCCTGATGACCAAAATATAAAAGAAATAAAAGAAGAATTAAGCTCTGCCAAATGGGTATGGAAATCATCAAAAGATCAAATACCAGAATTAAGAGACCTGTTAACCGTATTATTTGAAACATACAATAGCAATGGAGATAGTATAGTCGTCGGATTAATTTATAGTGCTCAGGACATTAGTAAAAATTTCGCTTCAGTTTTAAAATTCAAAAACCCTCTCGTTACAATACTAACAACAAACAATAATAATGTAACTCCTATTCTTACTAACGACACAGTTAATATTTCTGCGTACAATAGTATGGAAGGAGATATCGCCAATCAAATTGCTAAGTGGAAGAAAGATCAAAACAAAGAACCCCATTCTTATTCTTTTGAGAAATTTAACAAAATATATTGGACTCGGATTGTTAATATTGATCCTATAATCGGTATTAATGGATTTGCAGTTACAATATCGGCAGCCGACCTTGCTGAAACAGAACGAAAACAAGAAATTTTATATTTGTACTTATCATTTGGGCTATTACTTATAACAATAATTTCTACTTTGTTACTCTTCAGAAAAAAGAAAGCTGTTAAGCTATCATCTTCAAAAAAGGAAATAATAACTCTATCTGCTGACGAAGTATTAAGTCTTATCAAAAAAGGAGAAACGGAATTTGTTGAATTTAAGTCATCGCTAAGATGGGATTATAGAGAGGGCAAAGTAAATAAAATTCTGGAAAACGTAATATTGAAAAGTATTGCTGCATTCGCAAATGCAAAAGGAGGCACATTATTTATCGGAGTAAGCGATGATATGGAAATATTAGGACTGGAAAATGACTTTAACACACTTAAGAAAAGGGATGTTGACTATTTTGAACTTCACTTAAGGAAGCTCATAAACAATCACTTTGGTATTGCCTTTTCAAATGAAAGCTTAAGCATGGCTTTTCCAATTTTCGATGAGAAGACCATTTGTATAATTCAAGTTCAATCTTCCGGGAAACCGGTATTTCTTAAAACGAAAAATAATCAGGGTAATGAAATTGAAAAATTTTATGTGCGCTCGGGTAATGCTTCTCAGGAAATATCATCCCTTACTGAAATAAACGAATATATTAAAATAAGATTTGACAACTAAATTAAGGCATATCAAGGTATATATACTAATCAATAAAATTACAATTTGCATAATTCTAACTAACAATAATAACTATGGGCTGGCTAATATTTTGGATCGCGCTTTATTTAATTGTTATAATCATACTATCGTTACGACATCTTAACACCTCTGATATCGACCAATATCTGGTTAACAATCGTAATACAAAAACCCTACCTCTTGTTTTTACGGTTCTGGCAACTTTTGTTGGGGGAGGCACATCCATTGGTCTTATGGCTTTGGGGTATGAGTCGGGTTTTGCAGCAGTTGCAATTGGAGTAGCATATGTAATTGGATTTGGAATATTATGGAAATATGCAGGTAAAATTCGCGACTTTGGAGCAAAAAAGAATATTTATAGTTTTCCTCATTTTCTAAATCACACATATACATCACCTGAAGAAAAAAACTTTGCTAAAATATTCTCAGCTACAGTTAGTGGTGTTAATATATTCATATTCTTTTTCATTCTGGCAGCACAATTTGTTGCCATGGCAAGCTTATTAAAATTTTCCTTTGAAATTGGATATCAAACAGCAGCAATTATTTCGGCTATTATCATTATAGCATATACTGCTATTGCAGGATTATCGGGCGTAATTATAACAGATACAATACAGTTTATTGCTATAGTAATAATGATTGTTTTGATATTTATTCCAGGCATATTAACCGATACCGAAATGTTCAGTAGGTTAGGTGAACTTCCTCGCGAAATGCTTAATGGAACCCAATTGGGTATAGTATTCTTGGTTGGTACGCCCATATTTTTGTCTTGGTCGGTGTTGGCACGAATGGATATTTGGCAAAGAATACTGGCCGCAAAAGATGAAAAAACTGCACGCAAAGTAAGCCTTTGGTCAGGATTGGGAATGCTCCCATTTTACATTATATTTCCCTTGGTGGGGATGGCTGTTAGATTGGTAATTGACTACGAAATTTCACCTGATGAAACCGCTGGAGTAGCATATATTTTTATTGATCGACATAGTAGTGGATTCATCATGTCGTTTGCAGTAGTTGGTTTACTATCAGCCCTTATGTCTTCTGGCGATAGCTTCTTAAATATAATTTCCATTTCAGCAGTTAAAGACTTTGTTGGGTGGAGAAAGAAAAAACCAGTATCATCAGCAAAAGCACATCAAATGATAAGAATTGCCACATTTGTTTTTGGCATAACTGCATTGTTCATTGCTCTGGTATTCCCAAACATTGTGGACTTGATGGTGGTTGGTATTTCAACAATTACAATTTTTGCACCTATCACCCTATTTGCCTTGATTAAGAAAAATGCCTTCGCCTATAGAAAAGCTGTAATAATTAGTATTCTTGTTGCTTTCTTTGTTAACCTATCCTTATTTATCCTGGGAGTTTATTCACCCGAAAGCTTTAACCCAAAATCATCCTTTGTTCCATCAATAATTATTGAAACAATAATATTATTGATTGGAGTGAAACTAACGAAGATTCCAAAAACAGGAATCGAAAAAGCAATTGTATTATGAGCCTAGGAGTTATGTCGGACGAGCACTTTATGAAGATGGCTCTACAGGAAGCCAAACTAGCGTTAGAAAAAGATGAAGTTCCGGTTGGTGCTGTTATTGTGTACGACAATCAAATAATAGCAAGGGCACATAACCTTACCGAAACATTAAACGACGTTACAGCCCATGCCGAAATGCAAGCATTTACTTCTGCAGCTGATTTTATTGGTGGCAAGTATCTTCGCGGATGTACTCTTTATGTTACTCTTGAACCATGCTTAATGTGTGCAGGAGCGTCATATTGGACGCAAATAGGTAAAATTGTTTATGGTGCTAATGATGTAAAAAGAGGATATTCCAAAGTAAGTGAATCTGTAATGCATCCCGAAACAATCATAGTTGGAGGAGTAATGGAAGATCAGTGTGGAGAACTCATTAGTAATTTCTTTGCTGAAAAACGAAAGCTAAAAAAGTAAAACTTTCAAAGATTAATCCTATTGTATATTCTGATATAGGTATATGAGATATGTCAATGTCCAACTATTATTATTTTGTGCTTTCAGATGTTAGGAAAATATCAATAATAAAATTCATTGTGAACATTCTATGTTTTCTTTGCGTAACTTTGTGACATAGCTGCCTGACGGCGATGCAGGACTATTGCACAAAGAATCACAGAGAAGACGCAGAGTTTCGCAAAGAAAAAAAGAAAAACCTATGCCTATTGTTTATAAAGAAGTTAAGCTTGATCATGGATATAGAATTGATTTATTAGTCGAAGAAAAAATGGTATTAAAAGGGTGATTAATTAAAATCAAGCAACTAATCAGTTTCAAAATCTTGGGGTTTATGATAAGCTTTCTCTGAGAAACTCTGTGTCTTCTCTGTGCCTCTCTGTGAAACAGCTTCTACATAAACCTGCTAACACTTTGTTTTGGCAGGCGGGGTTGCTCGAAAAAGTATAAAGTGACTCAGAGGTTATTCAGAATTATTGAAAACTCCTATTTTTACAACTTCTCAGCACACTGAATAGTTAAAAACCAACGCATCAAAAAATATTTTGCAATGTTCATTATTCAACAACATAAAGTTCCGGATGGAATATCGAAAATTCGATTGTTGGACTATGCCCCTATGGTCTTTACAACAATTCCTTCGAAAAGTAGTATGAAAAAAGTTATTCGCAAGGGAGCATTATTGGTTGATGGCCAAAAGGTTCCTTCAGGAAGTTGGGTATTGGTTGGACAAGAACTTACTCTATTAGATCTTGAACATAATCCACCAAAACCATACAAGCTAGAACTTGAAGTAGTTTATGAAGACGAACAGTTAGCTGTTATAAACAAACCAGCTGGCATTGAAGTTAGTGGCAACAAATTTAAAACAATACAAAATGCTTTGGTATTAAATATCAGCATCTCAACTGAATCAGATGCTCTAAAGTGGGCTCGTCCTGTTCACAGGTTAGACAGACCAACATCAGGGTTATTATTAGTTGCCAAAACAGCTTCAGCACTTATGCTACTCGGTCAGCAACTTGAAAAAAGGGAAATCCATAAAAAATACCGAGCCATTGTTGCCGGTAATATTGACAATAGTGGTGAAATAAACACATCCATTAACGGACAAGACGCATTATCAAGTTTTAATTGTATTAGCCGGTGCAGATCACTGAAAACACATTGGCTTTCGGTTGTTGAACTTTACCCTCATACAGGGCGAACCCATCAATTACGCATCCACATGGCTGATTACGGATTTCCAATAGTGGGAGACAAACAATACGGTGATGGACCTGTACTTCGTGGTAAAGGCCTCTTCCTTGCGGCTGTGGAATTGAGTTTTAAGCATCCGATAACTGAAGAAAAGTTAACCGTTAAAATTGAGCAACCCTCAAAATTTAACTCCCTCATCGAAAAGGAAAAACTGCGTTGGAAACAGTTCAATAATAATAACTAATTTAGATTGATTGGTTTTTCTATTTTTTGTGGGGTTTCAAATGCTTTTGTGCGAAACTACGATCGTTGGGGAGTGATTAATAGTAATGGTGAAATTGTAATTGATGAGAGGTTTGAGAATTCCTATGATTTCCACAATGGATTATGCAGAGCAAGGGTTGATCAATTATGGGGGTATATAGATTACACAGGTCAATATGTTATTATTCCCAAATACAACAATGTGGAGGACTTTTTCACATTAGATCAACTCGAATAACCTTGAATCTATCCTATTATTAATACAACCTTGCCAAATAGTTAAAGTGGTCATCCTCAAAAATTAGTTCGCATCTAAACCCTGCTTGTTCAGCATGCATAGCCAAATTATCAAAATCTATATAAAGCCAATTAAAGGGCTCTCCTTTTACTCCCTCGTATTCTATAATATATTCTACTTCACCGTAGTAATTTTCATTTAGATTAATTGAGTAAGAACCGTCTTCATCTTCATATAAATAAAGCAAATCTGAAGAATCCAATAATAATTGACCACCTGGTGCCAGAAGTTCTTTTGCTTGTTTAAGAAATGCTGCCAGTCCCTCAAAGTTTTTGGTAAAACCAATACCATTCATCAGCATCAATAAAGTATCGTATCTACCATCTTTGTAGTCAAAAATATCTGAGAGAATTACATTTTTTAGTCCCCGTTTTTTCATTACCTCAACAAACCCCGGCTTTATATCGAGAGATGTAATATCCTTTCCTTCTGATTGAAGGTACAGGGAATGAATTCCGGAGCCTGCACCAATATCCAATATCTTTCCAGCGGATAAACTCAATGCTTTTTTTTCTAGTTCAGGCATTTCGTCATACTTCCTGAAAAAATAAGAAATGGGGATTATTTCGTCTTCACCTTTGTTGCAATGGACGGTAATTTCGGCGGATTCTTTTCCGTTCAAATAATCGTAAAATGCTGACTCAAATGGATCTTGCATACTTTTAAATTCCTTAAGAATCAGCAAAAATAATCTATCTTAGAGAATACACGTTTTTTTGTTGATCATAGATAATGCTTACCTCACGGCCCATTACCAAAGCCATATTATTTTCAATATGTCCGGCCGGAAATCCAAAATAAACGGGATAATCATATTCATCAACTGCTTCACGAATTATTTCTTCCGCTGTTTTTCCAAAAGGGATATCATTATCATTCATTTTGGTCATACCACCAATCAGTAATCCGGCAAGATTTTCAAGTTTTCCGGCACGCTTCAATCCAAGCATCATTCTGTCGATATGATATAAATACTCATCCAAATCTTCCAAAAACAAGATTTTACCATCTGTCTCAGGGAATGAGCAACTACCTAACAAACTGTATAACACCGATAGGTTTCCGCCTGTTAATATACCTTCAGTATTTCCAATCTTATTCAACGAATTACTTTCAAACTCAAGTATTTCAGGTGAGCCAAGAAGCTCATTGAATAAAGATTCCAACGCCGTATCAACATTTTCATTGAAATTAATTGGCATAGTTGCATGGAGAGTTTGGATACCAAAATTACGAGATACATGACTGTGAAAAACTGTAATATCACTATATCCGATTAACCATTTTGGAACTGCTACAAACTTCGAAAAATCAATCTTATCAATAATTCGAACACTTCCATAACCACCACGAGCAAACATAATTGCTTTGATAGCATCATCATCTATCATTTGCTGTAACTCCAAAGCTCTTATCGCATCATTGCCGGCGTATTGATTATCTGAAGCAAACAAATCAACTGTGTAGACAGGTTCATACCCATAATTTCTAATAATTTCAAATGACGCAATTAGCTCATCATTGGATATTTTGCGAGCGGGTGCAACAATTCCAATCTTATCTCCTTTTTTAAGAAACGGTGGACATATCATTTTGAACATATTGGTTAACTTTGCCGAAATTACTGAATTTTACATATCTAACATAAAGATGACAATTACTAATTAGTAAAATATTTTGATGTGGATCTTAAGTTGGGAAATAAGGGTATAATGGATATATGGGATATATGGGATATTTGGGTATAAAGGAAATATTGGTGTATGGGAATTAAAAGTACAGTTCAATTTTAAGAATAAAGGGGGACTTCCCAATTCCCTTATACCATATACCCCTATTCTACTTAGGAATAAATTTTACTCATTAAAGAAAATTCAGATCAAACAAACTGATTAATTACAAATAATAAAGAAAGCATGACCAACTTTAAAAGATATACCATAACATCGGCTCTTCCATATGCAAATGGGCCAATTCATATAGGTCACCTTGCAGGAGTTTACGTTCCGGCTGATATTTATTCACGATACCTACGTATGAATGATAAGGATGTATTATTCATCGGAGGCTCGGATGAGCATGGTGTTCCTATAACAATTAAAGCACGTCAATTAGCCGTAACACCTCAGGATATTGTAGATAAATATCATGGAATTATAAAAAAATCGTTTGAGGATTTTGATATTTCTTTCGATGTATATTCACGTACATCTGCCCCTATTCATCATGAAACTGCTTCCGAATTTTTCAAAAAACTTTACGATGATGGTAAGTTTATTGAAAAAACAAATATGCAATATTATGATGAAGATAATAAGCAGTTTCTAGCTGATAGATATATTACGGGAACTTGTCCACATTGCGGGTTTGAAAAAGCCTACGGCGACCAATGTGAAAATTGTGGTACCTCACTAAGCCCCCTTGAATTAATAAATCCTAAATCAGCATTAAGCGGTAATATTCCTGTTCTCAAGGAAACAAAACATTGGTATCTACCATTGGATGAATATGAACCATGGCTTAACGAGTGGATTATAAAAGGGCATAAAGATGACTGGAAACCAAATGTTTACGGACAAGTAAAGTCATGGGTTGACCAGGGGTTAAAACCTCGTGCTGTAACCCGTGATTTGGATTGGGGAGTTAAAGTACCTGTTGACGATGCTGAAGGTAAAGTGCTTTACGTATGGTTTGATGCACCCATTGGATACATATCGGCAGCCAAAGAATGGTCGGAAGAAACAGGAAAAGACTGGAAACCATATTGGAAAGATGAAGGTACAAAAATGCTTCACTTTATTGGCAAGGATAACATCGTTTTTCATTGCATAATTTTCCCCGCAATGCTTAAGGCAGAAGGTAGCTTTATACTTCCTGAAAATGTACCAGCCAATGAATTTCTCAACCTTGAAAA
>JABMPH010000129.1 GCA_013203805.1 Bacteroidota bacterium
TTAAGAAAGGATATTAGTTTTTTTTCTCATTTTTCTGATTCCTATATTGAAAAAGAGAACAACAATAATCAAACTCGTACTAATGGCTCTTTTTTGTTATTAATACCAGATAATCATTTGCTAATTCAATTTTACATGGTAGGTATCCAATAGGATCACCATCCAATTCAATTTCAGGGTTTTTGAAATTTCCCTTTACCTCAATTTGGGTGATGTAATCAAGATAAAACAAATTAGTATTTTTGATCTTTTTACCACTGTATGCTTTTATTAAAATTCTGGGGAGGTTTAAAATGGTGAAATTTCTTGCTGCCAGACAATAGAATTTTCTCTCTTTTAATCCAATAGAATTATGGACTTTTATGCCAGAAGCAATATATTTTGTCCTTCCAATTGAGAGGTTATAGAGTTTGGTAATAGTTGTTTTTACGCCATCCTTTATTATGTAAAAATTATTGGCTCTATATTTTACAATGGTTATAAACAAAGAGAATAGCGTTCCCATAAAATCACCCAAGTATTTTCTTATTCCGTTATTGGCTCTTCGTGCAACAGGTGCACCCAATCCAATATTTGCACAACAACCAAAATATCTTACTTCTTTATTTTGGTTATCCTTTAATAATTGTTCATTAAAGTTGATATCGTTCTTAACCGAGTAGGTTAATTTCCCAATTCCAATTTTGATTCTATTATTCTCGATTAATGTTTGAACTGCTCTTTTCGTGTTTATTGGAATATTATAGCTTTTGCAAAAATCCGGACTTGTTCCCGTATAAATTACTCCCATACTCGAACCTGATATTTTCTTGCCATTCTTATTATAAAAGCCGTTTAAAACGGCATTAATAGTACCGTCACCGCCAATTGCAACAACAACATCAAATTGTTCGGTATTGGCATAAACAGAAAATTCGTAGGCGTCAACAATAGAACTGGTTATTCTATAATCGTAAACAATATTTGCATTATTCAAAAGAGTAAATATCAAATCAAACAACTTCTGACTTTTACCCCCCCTGGCTTTTGGATTCATTATCAGAAAATATTTCATTATCCGGATTTTAATAAACGAAAACAAGAAATGACCTTTTTTAATGAATTTTCTGACAGATTTGCTCCGGCAATTAATCTAATAACTCCTTTGTCTTTTGGAACAGAAGGATAAACGAATGGTGTAGAAATTATTTTGTTTTCGAATAAGGTTTTTGCAAACAGGAGCGTGTCCTCAGTAGTTCCTGTAATTATCGAAACAATTGGTGCTACTGAAGGAGTTAATTGATATCCATGTTTGATCAATGCATCTCTAAGTTTGTTTCTTGAATCCCACATTTTTTTGGATAATACATCAAATTCATTTCCAATAATATTTAAAGCTTCTATTATTCCTGCCAAAATATGTGGTGGGAGTGCTGTGGAATAAACCAAATGTGACGAATAATATTTTAAATAATCGATTAAACTTTTTTTACCTCCAATTACTCCTCCAAAGTTAGCTAATGATTTTCCCAAAGAAGCAGTATAAACGCCGTCATAGTTATTGAGCCCTTCGTGTTCCAGAATACCTTTACCATTCTTCCCTAAAACCCCAATGCCGTGCGAATCGTCAATTACAGGCAGAGCATTATATTTTTTGCAAAGTTCAACAATAGATTTAAACGGTGCAATACTTCCTTCGGTTGAAAAGACTGACTCAGTAACTACTATAATTTGATTATACTTTCCAGAGTATTTTAGGTTTTTTTCGAGATTATTCAAATTATTATGCAGGAATGGCCTTATTTTACAACCAATTGCCCGGGCACCTTCAACTAAAGAAGAGTGTGCATATTGATCGATAATAATTACATCATCTTTACTGGCAATAACAGAGAAGAGGCCATTGTTGGCCTGATAACAAGAGGGATATATTATCGATGATTCAACTCCTATAAAAGAAGAGAGACGAAGGGAAGCTTCGTTATATAAATCAGAAAAACCAAGTGCAATTGGTGTTGCACATAAAGAAACTCCATATTTATTTATTGCTTTTATTGCCGCTTTTTTTATTCTACTGTCATTGGCAATACCCAGGTAGTTGTTTGAAGCCAAATCAATCACTTCTTTACCTTCGATAAAGAGTGTTTCGTTAAGAGCAGATTGCACCTTCAGATAATAGGGATTGAAGCCGATTTTCTTTAATATATCGTCATCCAACTGGTATCTATTGTAAAACGTTTCGAAGTACATAACTACTCGCTGTTTTTTAAGTATTTTCCATTTAACAATTTCACAATATCATCTACAGTAATTATTTTCTCCAGATCCGACCCATTAATTTCAATTGAATATTCATCTTCAATTGCAGTAATAATCATAATTGTGTCGAAAGAATCAATTCCCAGATCCTCACCTAATTTTGTTTCAGGTGTAACATTAAGGTTGCTTTCTTTAATTTCTGTTATTATAGAAATTACTTTTTCAAGAGTTTCCATTATTTTTTATTTTATAACATTGTGTTACTTCATCGGTATCACACATAATTGCACAGTAGTTGCAATTCTTACACTTTGAAGAATAATTAGTGTTTGTGGCGATTTTTAATACAAAATCAGGTTCGCAAATAAACGGACGGCATAAACTGATAAAGTCAATACCCTTATTTTTAATGCCATACTCCATCTCATTTCTACTACGGAAGCCACCCACGGAAATTATTGGAATATGCGAATATTCTTTTGCAAGAAGGGCATATTGAAGATTATACATAGGAGAAAATGTAATAAGCTTTTTCTTAATTAAAGGGAAAATGAATGTTTTTCTTAATTTTTTCAGCAGTATACTGTTTGTTTTAAAAACTTTATTTTTTGACAGCATTAGATCTACAGGCATATCTCCCCTGAATATATTAAGTGCGTAATCCATTGTTCCGTAACTAACCTCAATCGCGCTAACTTCTTTGCTATTTAGAAATCTGACAAGATTAATAAACTGGTTGGTTGTAAACTTATTCGCATAATCGTCGCTACCACTAATTTTTACAATGATGGGAAACAAATCGCCGCATTTGAGTCGTATATTATCGATTATTAGATCAAGAAATTTTGTTCCAATCTTTGTATTTGGATTAATACCAA
>JABMPH010000013.1 GCA_013203805.1 Bacteroidota bacterium
GAGATTGACAAGTTTAATAATCTGCCTGGCACAATGATTACTGAAAGCCAGTTTGCACAGATTGTTGGAAGAGCCAGATTGTATCAGAATATGCCTTTTAAACTAAAGAAGGATTTGCCACAATTTCCACTTATGGATTCACAGTTGAATATGGTAGTTAAAGACTACTATTCTGATGAATCATTCTGTAGAAACGATGTTGGCAATATTAATCTTTGGAAGCTATATAATCTTTTCACTGGGGCAAATAAGATGAACTACATTGATAATTTTCTGGACAGGAATGTAGGCTGCCAGCAATTTGTTGGTGGGTTACATCAGGCATTGTCAGGAAGTGAATATCATTGGTTTGTGAACTGAATAATGCCACTCTCGAAAGGGGGTGGTTGCTTTTAATTAAATGTCTGAATATTAATTAATTTTATTGAAACTTATAAGGGCAAAGGGACGTATGATTTAAACATTGTTTCATAAATAATTCGATACAAATATCAACTTAAAACATATACGATGAGTAATAAGATAAATAAACTTGTATTAATTTTATCTATTGTTTGTCTGTTTATATCCAACATATATGCGCAGGGAACATGGGAAGTATTTACAAAAGACAACGGATTAAAGACAAATAGTATACATCAGATATTCAAAGATTCATCTGGTAATTTGTGGTTTATAACAGCTCAGAAAGGAATAACAAAATATGATGGGAAGAATTGGACAAATTACTTTAGCAAAGGCACATGGGACCAAACTACTTTCTTTGAAGATAGCAAGGGTACAGTTTGGTACGGTGCGCGATCGACAGACTATGTTCAGGCAAATGGAATATGGAAATTAACAGGAGATAACTTTGAAAGAATAATAAGAATTGGGGTTAACTTTATTGATGAGGATTCTGATGGTAGAATCTGGTTTGGAGGTAAGAAGCTGTGTTCCTACGATGGTGTTTCTGTTACAGAATATTCAAAAAAAGAGTTAGGAGATAATCAAATTACTGCTCTTTACATTGACAGTTCGGATGATATCTGGGTTGGAACAAGAAGTGGTGTTGTGAAATATGATGGAAAGAATTGGATACAATTCTCCGACCAACTAAAATCGCTGAAATGTTCAGTTAATTCTATTATTGCGGATACAAATGGTAATATTTGGTTAGGAACTGAGGATGGAATTTTCAAATTTGATGGTGTTAATTGGACTCATTTTACTGCGAAGGACGGATTAGTCGCCAACGGGACATTGATGCTCAGAATAGATACACGAAATAAAATTTATGCCATCGCAGGAAAACCTGTAAAACAAGGTATTCGTATTATCTCATTCTCAGATGACTTCAAAGCAATATTCGCCAAATTTAGATTAAGCACTTTTGACGGTAAAAAGTGGAACCCTTTTTCAGATGTAGCAGGAGTACCAGATAATATTGGCGCTTTTTATATTGAGGATAAAAGTGGGAATTTATGGTTTAATTCAAAAGATAAAACCATTTATAAATTTGACGGTAAAATTTGGTCATCATATAATGAAACTAATGGATTTAAATCAAATTGGTTCAGTGATGTTTTTGAAGATAGTATGGGAAATTATTGGTTTGGTGGTTCGGGTATTGAAAAATTTGATGGTGAAAATTGGTCACAGTTTAATAAAGATACTGGTTTGCCAAGTAATAATATCACTTCAATAATGGAAGACAACGATGGAAATATTTGGTTTGGGACATTAAAAGGTATAGTAAAATATAAACAGGACATGCAATAAAAACTGGAAAATAAGATAAGCTTCAACTCAACTTTCAATAGTTGGGTGTACATCTTCAGCCTAATTTGGACAGATTGGTTTAAAATTAAGAATTAACTTTTTATGCAATATAGATATGAAAAATACAAAAAGGATTTTGGTAGTTTTGTTTTCAATCTTCTCAATTTATTCACTTCATTGTCTTTCCTCTGCCCAAGGATTCAATCCGGCAGATAATTCAGAATTGGATTTCTTGCAAGATACAACAGTTAGTGTCACGATCGAACTATCTTCGGAAGTACCTGATTGGTCTACAAATCCTATCATGCTGAAAGTGATCATTGGAAACTATAAATTAAAATCAGGTGCCACACTACGAGCAGGATCTCAATTGACTGTTAAAGAGGATTGGATGACCTTTCCCACTGGATTAATAATAAACGTTGAAAAAGGAGGGATTAAACTCGGTGGTAAATTGTACCAAGAAGGAAAGAAGCTTAAAGTTGGAAATGAAGGTGTGCTTTTGTTGTTGAAAGATAATTAGAATGTAACAATATGGTTTGTACAAGATAATCAAAGAAAACATTCTCTACTAACTATGGGTTTTTAAACAATTCTAGAACCTAAAAAGCAAAACCAATTTCAAAATATGTCAGTATAAAAACCATCTTCATGATGAATATAAAAGAATCAAATCGCTTTAACCATGAAAAAACTAACCTTTTTACATGTTATTTGCATTTATGTTATCACTCAATGGTTGAGAAGAAACAGAATATCACAGGAGATTCTTTTCTGAATATTGTTAATAAATGTAATTACAGCGTGAAAATATATTTTGACGACGCCTTAATTGGAAGAGTAGATTCTGAGGAGGACGATACTGGTCCGTATCCTCTGGGAACCACCTTATTGAAAGCCAGGTGCAGTTATACCGATGACGACAAAGCCAAACATAATTTCTATGAAGGACAAACAACCACTGTTACACTTGAGATAATTAATAAATATTCAAACACGTTCCAGCTACAATCACAAGAAATTCCCAATTAAAATCATAGTAAAAGAATACCAATAATAAATTAATTATGGATACAAACGAATCAACAATTTCGCCTCGCAAAAAAAGACTAAGAAAAAAAGGAGGCATCTACCTTCTTGTCTTTATTATTTGCCTGGCTGCTGCAATCATTATGCATTCGGCAGGAATTGATGGAGGAATTATTTTTGCTTTGATTAGCCTAGCATGGCTTGTATTTCTTATCATAGCAATTATAACCCTGATTAGAGGTTATTCAGGAAAGTAATTTAATAGACTAATCAAAACAATATGAATAATTATAGTTTACTTGTTGCCACGAAATATTTAAGCAAAATCAAACAAATTCATATACTAGCTCAAACTAACCTAAGAGTAACGAGCATTTTTATTGTTGTGCTATTTTTATCAATATCAACATGTTTTTCGCAAGATGTACCTGAGGAGGAAAAGATATTATCTATCTCAGACCATGGCGTAGGTATTGAATATGCACATAACAGCGAATTAGGTTTTTTGGCACATTACAAATACAAAAATTTAGCATTGTTTGGTTCTATTCGACGATGTACGCACGATGAAAAAATATATTTCACACCGGGAGTAAAATATTATTTCAGGAATAGTATATATGGAATCATACCAGTATTAAACCTTCGATATGGGAAACTACATTATGATCGGTCGTGGTCAAGTACAACTTATGATTATCAAATAACTTATGTTTGGGACGCAGCTATGCAGCAAATGATGCCTATGGTATCAGGAACAGGATCAACTAGTAAAGGTAAGTCTATCATTAATTCTCCTGCTTTGTCCTTTACAGGTGGAGGAGAATACAATATTAAAAATTTTGGCATTAATACTGGTGTAGGAATGTCATATTACACAAAAATAGATGGCGATTTTAAAGACAAAGGCAAATTTTTCTTCACAATTGGGGTGTTATATTATTTTGAGAAAAAGAAAATGTAAAATCTCAAAA
>JABMPH010000130.1 GCA_013203805.1 Bacteroidota bacterium
CTATGATATAGTCCTTTCCCCCTTCCATAGAAAAAACTATTTCATCGGCATGTTCATATAACCATTTTTCTGCCCAATAAGCGAGTTTAGTAAGAGGATTATTTTTTGAAATCAACCCAAATGCAACAAATGACTCAGGCCATAAATCTACTACATCAACAATATTTTTAGCATTATATCTTTTGGCAACATAATATAAAATATTTCCAAATGGAACCACAGCCATTTGAGCAATTATATCTGGTTTGGCAAACTTTTTAGACAAGAAAAAAAGACGAAAATTGAATAAAATTAAATTATAAAAACGCATTATTCCATTCCCGGAATAATTATTTGTTTTTATATGAATAAACTTTATTCCGTCATATTCTGCTTCTAAATATTTCTTACTGTCTGAAATTAAATTTATGGTCGTATTATGTAGATAACTTCCTCCAATAATAGTAACATCATAACCTGCTTCTATTAAATACTGAGCGCGTTTTAAAGTTTGAATTCGAACTTCATATTTAGGCGGCATTGCAGCTTGGTTTATCAACCAAATTTTCTTTTTCATGAATCAATTAAAATTTCGAATTATCCAACCCTAATGATTCTTTGTCTGGCTAACTTAACAAACCAATCAAAACTATGCCACAATAAATCATTATTAGGATAATCACGAAATGTTTTATTTGGAGTCTTCATGATTTCATCAAATTCATCATCGGTTAAACCAAGTTTTTTTATAACATAATCCTTGTCCTGACTTAATAACTCTTTAGGTGCAGGTGGTATGGCAATCTCTTCTATTGCTTTCTCTCTAGTAATTTGCCCAGAACAAATCAATGCAGATAAATACGAATTTCTTAGATCATATCCAAATTTTTCAGGAAGATAATACGCATGAAAAAATCTGGTAAATATTGATTCATAGTGTTTACCACCATAATCACGCCATCCTAATTCATCTATTAATAATTTTTTAGCTTCATCTTTCACATAAGGAACATAATTCAAAATCGGAACCCAACGTATCCCCCTTATAAGTAAATAATCAATATAATTAAACGTTGTTAGACTTGGATAAGTCTTCATTTTCACCTTCCCAAATTTTTTATGTAGCTCCTTGATTAACTTCGAATCCTTGGAACCATACAGCCATGATTCTGGCATAATTGACTCCGTAACAACATTGTTTCCTGAAATAATATAAGGAATTCCCATTTTTCCGGCAGTTTTTATAAGAATGGCCCAAATGGCATGATCAGTAGGAATCTCAATATTAGATATTGAAGACTTCAGAAAAGAGGTTTGAACGTCTTTAAATTCCCTCCAATCCAATACATTGGTTATTAAATCTATATCCAGACGTTTTACAATTTGTTCAACATTGGCAACAGCTAATTCTGTATTCCATCCATTATCTAGGTGAATGGCTAAAACCCTTAACCCGTATTTTTTCTTTACAAGGTATGCAACATAAGAACTATCTACACCCCCACTTAACCCTATCAGACAGTCATATTTACTTTTCTTTCCTTTTTCCTTGATTTGACTAATCAATAATTCCAGTCTCTCTTTACCATTATCACCTGAATACAGATCCATTGTTGTAACTTCGTCATAGTGTTTACAGAAATTACAAACGCCGTTTTCATCAAAAACAATTTCAGTGGCAGTTGTATCCATTATACATCTAGTGCATCTTATAATTTCTTTTTTCATACTTGTATTTATTATTAAACCAAATTATAGGTTATTTTTTTTTATTTTGTTTTCTACGCTCTGACTTTTTATATAACTTATTAGAACAGCTCGATGTACCCCCTGATAAATGAATATTGATCCACCTGCTACTGCAGAAGCACCAAATTTGATTGCAGAAACAAAATCTTTAATCCCTCCGGCACCTCCAGATGCAATTACAGGAATGTTCAATTCTTTTGAAACTTTTTCTATTAAAGCAATGTCATAGCCGGTCATTGTTCCTTCCTTGTCAATTGAATTTATCAAAATTTCACCAGCACCTAAATTCTGAAATTTATTAACTATTTCAATCAAATTACCCTTTACTTTTTTACTTCCCGAATGTGTATAGATATTGTATTCACCCCACAAATCCTTCTTAACATCTATAGAAACAACAATGCTTTGATTGCCATATATATTTGAGGCTTCCTGAATCAACTTTTCATTTGTAAAAGCCGCAGAATTCAATATTATCTTCTCAATGCCTATTTTGAAAAGTTTTTCAACATGCTCAATTTTGTTTATTCCGCCGCCATAACCAATTGGCATAAAAGCCTCTGATACAATTTCTTCAATTTCCTTGAAATTTGGTTCTGCCTTTTCTATTGTTGCTTTTATGTCTAATAACACTAATTCATCGACCTCTTTTTCGTTGAATATTCTAACTGCATTAATTGGATCACCAACATATTTGGGGTTCTTGAATTTTATTGTTTTTACAAGTCCCCCATCTTGCAATAGCAGAGTTGGTATTATTCTAGTTCGTTGCATTAATAGTTCTCAATAAAATTTTTAAATAAAGTTATTCCAAATTTATGGCTTTTTTCAGGATGAAATTGTACACCAACAACATTACCTCTTTCAAAAGAGGAAACAAAAGGATTTCCGTAATTAGTTTTGGTTAGTTCATCCGATTGATCTTTACAGGAAACAAAATATGAATGTACAAAATAAAACCTTGAATCATCTCCTAACCCCTGTAAAATACGCGATGATGGTTTGATAATTTCAACACTATTCCATCCCATATGCGGAACTTTCAAATTCTGTTCTTTTGGGAAACTGAACTTATTTACAGAAGCATCAATAATAGACAATCCCGATTCTACTCCTTCTTCGCTAGAATTACACATAATTTGCATTCCTAAACAAATCCCCAAAATAGGTTTTTTCTCTTCCATGGCCTTATAACGGATTAAATTAAAAATTTCTAAGCTATTTATATTGTGCATTGCCCTATCAAAATGACCAACACCTGGTAATATCAATTTGTCGGCTTTTTCTATAACAGACTTATCAGAAGAAATTACAGCCTTTGATCCTAAATATTTGAGCATATTTGAAATAGACCCAATATTACCCATGCCATAGTCAATAACGACGATACTACTCTTTTTCTTTGACATTTAAGTTTTTGTTAAAATTTTTGTATTTAAATATTATCGTACTTATTTGTAAATTTTGTTTTCTACAGAAGTTGCTATATCCATTGATTCAATACATCCACAATATATTTTGCATCGTCTAATGACATCACCGGACTGATTGGCAAACTCAACTCTTGTGCATGAATCTTCTCTGTTACAGGATAGGAAAATTCATTCATGCTTTTGTAACAGATCTGCTTATGCGGAGGGATGGGATAGTGTATTAATGTTTGAATGTCTTTTTCAGTCAAATACTTCTGAAGTAAATCACGCTTTTCCGTCAAAATAGGAAATAAATGAAAAACATGTGCATCCCAGTCATTTATTTTAGGTAACTTAATAGATGGGTTTTTGATTTTCTCTGTATAAATTCTTGCTATACTTTTTCGTTGCGAAGTATCTTCATCCAAATATTTTAATTTAACATCAAGAATAGCAGCTTGTATTTCATCTAAGCGACTATTCAAACCAATGTATTCATTGAAATACTTTACTTTTGAACCATAATTTGCTAAAGAACGAACTACCTCAGCTAGAACAGAATCATTTGTTGTTACTGCACCGGCATCACCCATTGCCCCCAAGTTCTTTCCTGGGTAAAAACTATGACCAGCAGCATCTCCAATTGATCCTGTTACTCTGCCTTCAAACTTGCACCCATGTGCCTGAGCA
>JABMPH010000131.1 GCA_013203805.1 Bacteroidota bacterium
CTGTAATTCGGGATGGAAAATGGAACCTGTACAATCCAATATCTGGATGGAAGAAAATATGTTTCCGTTTTATGAATTAGGAGACATTAAAGTTGATGGTAAATTACTTTCAAAGTAATCAAAAACTAAATTACACGAAAATGACTGAAGAAATTATTATAGCAGGTTTTGGCGGACAAGGAGTTCTGTCGATGGGAAAAATTTTAGCATATTCGGGTATTATGCAAGATCAGGAAGTTAGTTGGTTTCCTGCATATGGCCCTGAAATGAGAGGTGGTACTGCAAATGTTACCGTAATAGTAAGTGATGACCGTATTAGTTCACCAACACTTACTGCTTATGACACAGCAGTAATATTGAACCAACAATCGATGGATAAATTTGAAGAAACCGTTAAACCTGGCGGTGTACTTATTTACGATCCCAATGGTATTTCTAAACACCCAACACGTAAGGATATTAAAATTTATACCATAGAGGGAGCAAAACTAGCAGCCGAAATGGGTAATACAAAAATCTTTAACATGGTTGTACTGGGAGGTTATCTAAAAGTTAAGCCAATTGTAAAACTGGAAAATGTTATTAAAGGATTAAAGAAATCCCTGCACGAAAGATATCATAAACTCATCCCTCTTAACGAGGATGCAATTACAATGGGCATGAAACATGTTGTTTTGAAATAATTTTTCAGTAAACAGATCTTAAAAAAACTCCATCTTAAAATAGGCGGAGTTTTTTTTGCGTTAACGTATAGTTGGTATAATTACTCAAACAATCTTTCCGAAAATTCATTTGCCCAACTAATTATCACCTCTTTTTCATCATTATTGAGAGCGGCATTTCTATGAATTAATGTGTAGATTGCCAAGGGCATCTCATCCAAAGTAATTACATCACTAATATCATCCAGAGCCCCAACTTTTTCAATCTTGCTAAGGTTTTCCCAATTGGAAAAATTAAATTTTGCTCTACCCTCATTAATATCGTGAGCAACTAGAAGTGATGAGGGTGAAATGTTTGCATACCACGGATACCGAGATTCATTTGAGTGACAATCGTAACATGAATTCTTGAGTATAATTACAACATCCTCAGGAATATCCTTATTGTTGATAATTAAATCGTTTGGATTGTCAAAGGATACCTTAGGTAATCCACTTGGTATTAATTGAATCAAAATAAATACTACAAAAACAATATATAGAAACTTCTTTTTCATAGCAGATATACCCTTTGTATTATAAACCACCGTTTTTATTCATTAGATCGTTAGCCCATGATTTTAATTTTTCGGTATCACTATCCGATAGTTTTTTGTCTGGATACTTATCAATAAATTTTTTCAATGGCATATCGCCATCATTTACAGCATTATAGATTCTGTGTAGTTTGCCAACTAATTTGCCTTGTTTCAAATTAGACATGTCGTCAAAATTAAGTTTCATTTTGCTCTTGGTTGATTCGCTATCAGTATTATGACATCCATAGCATGAATTATCAATAATCTCTTGTACATCCGCTGGAACTTCATATACCGTAACGTCTGTATTGCCACTCAGTACCTTACTATTATTCTTAATTGTAAAAGAAAGAATTGTTAAGCTAATTGCTGAAATTGTAAAAACTAGAAATAAATTTTTCATTGTTGTTTGATTTATTTATGATTAATTTGCGGGTTCAAAATTAGTACTTATTTAAATTTATTCCAAATAAAAATTTGTGTCAGATAATATAATATCCATACTAAACCAAAAAGTATTTGAGTATAATACTCCCGATTTTATCAAAAGCGATCCAATAAGCATTCCTCATATGTTTAATATGAAAGAGGATATTGAAATTAGTGGATTCCTGACATCAATTATTGCATGGGGACGACGAACAGCAATTATTAAAAGTGCTAATCATCTTATAGAATTAATGGATAAGGCGCCGTACGATTTTCTTGTTGGTGCTAATGATATCGAATTTAAACGATTCAGTAGTTTTGTTTATCGAACCTTTAATCCCGACGATTGCTTATTTTTAATTACGGCACTACGAAATCTATACATTGTCAATGGTGGCCTTGAGCAGGTTGCGACAAAATCTTTTAAAAAGAATTCAAAAATGATTGATGTCATTATTGGAATTCGAGATGCATTGTTTGAAACACCTCATTTACATCGATCAGAAAAACATGTGGCAAATCCTCAATCTGGTTCTGCTGCTAAAAGAATTAATATGTTTTTAAGATGGATGATTAGAAATGATAGTTATGGTGTTGATTTTGGACTTTGGAAAAATATTCCTGAATCTCATCTTATGTGTCCACTGGATGTTCATTCAGGTAATGTTGCCAGAAAACTTGGATTGCTAACAAGAAAGCAAAATGATTGGAAAGCTGTAGAGGAACTTACTGCTAAACTACGCACATACGATATAAATGACCCGGTTAAATACGACTTTGCATTATTTGGAATGGGA
The DNA here is from genome assembly GCA_013203805.1 of Bacteroidota bacterium. Lineage (GTDB taxonomy): Bacteria > Bacteroidota > Bacteroidia > Bacteroidales > F082. The sequence goes on from JABMPH010000131.1 coordinate 2,467, forward strand.
GTGTTTGAAGGCGTTTCTTAATATGAGATTTTGTGAATTTTAACTAAATAGCTAAATTTGAACTATTTCAAATATTAAACGAACTTTTTCATCAAAATGGAAAAACAAGAAATAAGGAAAACCCTGCGGATTATCATATTTGGTACCGACACTAAAGCTGGTAAACTTTTTGACATTATACTATTGATAACCATAGCATTTTCTGTGGTTGTTGTGATGCTAAATAGTGTTAACGAGCTGCATGATGACTATGGTAGTATGTTTATAATTGTGGAATGGGTAATAACCATTCTTTTTACATTTGAATATATCTTAAGGATTTATACTAGTGAGCGACCTCTTAAATACATTTTTAGCTTTTATGGAATAATTGACTTATTATCAATTATACCTACATATATAAGCATATTTGTTACAGGAACGCATTTTTTACTAGTTATAAGGATGTTAAGGTTAATGAGAATATTTAGAGTATTAAAGCTGGGAAGATATATAAATGCCTCAAATACACTACTTATCGCCTTTAGTAATAGTAGGAGGAAAATCCTTGTATTTTTAGAAGTAGTTTTAATTATTGTAGTTATTACGGGGTCGATGATGTATTTGGTAGAAGGTCCCGAAAATGGATTTACCAGTATTCCTAAGTCAATTTATTGGGCAATAGTTACTATAACAACGGTTGGATATGGAGATATTGCGCCCAATACAATACTTGGGCAAACAATTGCTTCCATATTAATGATCACTGGATTTGCTATTATCGCAGTTCCCACAAGTATTGTGGGAAGTGAATTGGTTAAGGCTTCAGGAAGGAAAAAAAATCTTACTTGCAAAGAATGTAAAAAAAACCAACATGATGCAGATGCTTTATTTTGTGATAATTGTGGGAGTAGTTTATAGTTATTTTGTATAGCCTTGGTGATAATAATGTCCGTTTGAATATCCCGAGTTAAAGTTAATCTTTCCAATAAAACACTTAGACAGTCTCTTAATCCCCAATTATAGTTTTGGCACAATTTTTTCATTTACTTGTTAGTTAATAATGATTAAGTATTAACATTTGAGCTAATATAATTTTATTACTTTTGTGCGATAAATTAAAACAATAATAAGAATGAAAAACTTAGTATTATTACTAGCACTAGTATTCACTGTTGTTGCAGCTGGTGCACAAGATGAAAAAAAAGTAACAGGTCCTGAAATATCTTTTCAAGAAACTACGCATGATTATGGCACTATAGAGTTAAATGGTGACGGAACGTATAATTTTGAGTTTATGAATACAGGAAATGAGCCCTTAATTCTTTCAAAACCTCGTTCATCATGTGGATGCACAGTACCTGAATGGCCAAAGGAACCTATTCTTCCAGGCGAAACAAATAAAATTAAAGTTACTTATAACACACATAAAGCTGGTCCATTTAACAAAACAGTTACTGTTTATTCAAATGCTCGAAGTAAAGCAACTGTATTGTTAAGAATAAATGGTAAGGTTGAAGCTAAACCGGCAGAAGCATTACCCGAAAAAAACAATAGTGAAGGCGCTACACCAATTAACAAATAGTTATTGGTTTTCATTAAAATGCCTTTGCCCTTTGTATTTGAATTGAAGGATTAAGCTGTAAATATATCCAAACCAATTAGTTAGTATACAATGCCAAATATTTCGAAGAAGGGGCAACTTATGCCCGAATCACCAATAAGGAAATTGGTGCCGTTTGCCGAGGGTGCTAAAAAAAGAGGTGTACACGTTCATCATTTGAATATTGGACAACCTGATATTCATACACCTGAAATAGCATTAAATGCAGTTCGCAATTATCCTGAAAAGGTTATTGCTTATAGTCATTCAGCAGGAATGCTCTCATTAAGAGAAAAACTAGTAGATTATTATCGAACAGTTAATATTGATATAAGTGCCGACGAAATAATTGTTGGAGCCGGAGCTTCTGAGGCATTACTTTTTGCTTTTCAGTCAATTATGGATCCGGGTGATGAGGTAATAATTCCAGAACCTTTTTATGCAAATTACAATGGTTTTGCAACAAATGCCGGTATCAACATTGTTCCAATTTTTTCTTCAATAGAAACAGGCTTTGCACTTCCTCCAATTGAGGATTTTGAAAAAAATATTACCTCAAAAACCAAGGCAATATTAGTTTGTAATCCTAATAATCCAACAGGATATCTATATTCAAAAGATGAGCTTGAAACATTAAGACTTCTTGCAAAAAAACATGATTTGTATTTAATTGCAGATGAAGTGTATCGCGAGTTTACTTACGATGGCAAACAACACTTTTCGTGCATGCATCTTAAAGGAATTGAGAATAATGTGATTCTTATTGATTCTGTATCAAAACGATACAGTGCCTGTGGCGTTCGTATTGGATGGATGGTTTCGAAGAATAAAGAACTTATGGCTATTGCCATGAAATTTGCACAAGCCAGGTTAAGTCCGCCAACATTTGGTCAGATTGCTGCTGAAGCTGCTGTTGATACTCCTGAGGAGTATTTTGACGAAGTAATAAAGGAATACATTGCTCGAAGAAATACTGTTGTGAAAGGAATTAATGGTATTAAGGATGCTTATTGTCCAAATCCTGAGGGAGCATTTTATGTTGTTGCTAAACTTCCGATAGATGATTCAGATAGGTTCTGTCAATGGTTGCTTGAAGATTTTAGTTATGAAAATCAAACAGTAATGTTAGCACCTGCTTCGGGATTTTATTCTACCAAAGGCAGGGGTAAGGATGAAGTAAGGATTTCATATGTTCTTAATGTTGTTGATCTGAATAAATCTATTGCAGTTCTTGATGAAGCATTGAAGGTTTATCCTGGCAGGACAAATTAGTATAATTACGGAGACCTATATATATTCCTCTTTTTGTCATATTGAGCGTTGCGAAATATCTCAATTCAAATTTCTATTATGCATGAGTTTTCAATAGCGATGAGCATTATTGAAATAGCTGAAAAAGAAGCTAAAGCAGTTAATTCTAAGTATATTTCTGCACTGGATCTTGATGTTGGAACAATGGCAGGTATTGAGTATTATGCACTTGATACTGCACTTGAAATGGCTGTTAAAGATACTATGATGGAGAATGCGAAAATTAAGGTGAATAAAATTCAGGCAAAAGCCTTATGTTCAGATTGTAAAACAGAATTCGAAATTTCTTGTATAACTGATAGTTGCCCAAAATGTAATGGATTGTTCCATGAAATTTTATCAGGAAAAGAGCTTAAAATTAGATCCATTGTTGTTGAGGATGCTGTTTAGCAATTGTAAACAATATTATCGTAATAAAGATTGATCAGCCATTGAACAGTTTTATATGTAAGTAATATTCTTTTGTGGTTTTAGCCTTATAATCTTCTCGTAAGAATCTTCATTTTATTACCTTTGCCTGAAAAAACTTATTCCTTAATGGCTCTTAAATCAAATAAATTAATAGATAATAAACCATCTGCTCCTGAAACGCAGAGTGGAAAAAAAATCAAAAACTCCTCTCGAAGTACTGGTTCAAAATCAAAAGTTGGCCCCGTAATACTTTCTGATCCAAGATTATTGCGAAGTGTAGGTTTTTTATTGATGATAACCGGCATTTATCTTTTTTTGGCAATCTCAACTTTCATTATTAATTGGTTTGCATCAGATGGTAGTGATTTAGTATTTGCAACTTCCGATCAATTTAAAGATCATACCGAAACTGTTTCAAATTGGACGGGTTGGCTTGGTGCATATATTGCAAAATATCTTGTTTATAATGGTATTGGTATTGGATCCTATTTTATTTCAGTATTCTTTATATCGGCAGGTCTAAGGTTATTGCTTAACATTAAGTTGTTTAGTCTTTGGCGATGGTTCGAATTTCTAATAATTAGTTTTGTTTGGATTCCGGTTACATTTAGTTTGATTTTCTTGCAACACCCTGAAAATATACTTGGTGGATTGACCGGTCATCAACTTAATATATGGTTGTTGGCATATTTAGGAAAGGCCGGATTGATATTGCTAATTATTTTCATACCTGTAATTTTCTCATTAATTGATTTTAAGTTTCAGTTTAAACGTAAAGAAAAAAAATCTAAGCCCATTAATAATAAAACAATTAATACACAATTAGACAGCACAACAAAAGAAGAGCTATATAACACGGTGGAGTTCGCAGTGAGTGATGATGAAGGTGAATTATTATCAAAACCAGATAATGGAACTGGTAATAGCTTTAAAGTTGAGGAGGATCCATCAATACAACTTGAAACGGAAATAAATACCTCTATTAATAAAGAGGTTGATGATAACGTCGAACTTATTGTAGAAGAAACACAAGTTGAAAAATCAGGTAAAGATAAACCACTACCAGGGGAGCATTTTGGAATAGGTACAGATTTTGACCCAACCCTAGAACTAGCAGATTATAAGCTTCCTCCTTTCGATCTCCTTGTGGATTATGATGTTAACAATGTGCTTGTTACAAAGGAGGAATTGGAGATAAATAAAAACCGAATTGTTGAAACACTTAACCAGTATTCAATTGGAATTACAAAAATTAAAGCAACAATTGGTCCTACCGTTACATTATACGAGGTTGTTCCGGCACCCGGTATTCGTATCGCAAAAATTAAAAATCTTGAAGATGATATTGCTCTAAGCCTGTCGGCAATTGGAATTAGAATAATTGCTCCAATTCCGGGGAAAGGAACAGTTGGAATTGAGGTTCCAAACCAAAATCCCAATATAGTTTCAATGAAGTCAATAATAACTTCTGAGAAATTTAGAAATAACAATTTTGATTTGCCTTTTGGAATAGGGAAAACTATTTCGAATGAAAGCTTTGTTGTTGACCTGGCTAAGATGCCACACTTATTAATGGCTGGTGCTACAGGTCAAGGGAAATCAGTGGGTCTCAATGCAATAATAGCATCACTACTTTACAAAAAGCATCCGGCCGAACTTAAGTTTATTCTTGTTGATCCGAAAAAAGTAGAGCTTAACCTTTTCTCACGTATTGAGCGACATTACCTTGCAAAACTACCTGATTCAGAAGAAGCCATTATTACTGATACACGAAAAGTAGTACGTACCTTAAATTCATTGAGTATCGAAATGGACAATAGATATGAATTGCTTAAGGATGCACAGGTACGTAATATTAAGGAATATAACGCTAAATTTATTGCCCGTAAACTAAATCCATTGCACGGTCACCGATATTTACCATATCTTGTTTTGGTTATTGATGAGTTTGCCGATCTAATTATGACGGCGGGAAAAGAGATTGAAGCACCGGTTACGAGGTTAGCTCAGCTTGCACGAGCAATAGGCATACATCTTATCATTGCAACTCAAAGGCCATCGGTAAATATAATAACTGGTACCATTAAAGCTAACTTCCCAGCTCGTATTGCATTTAGGGTAATTACTAAAATTGATTCACGTACTATTCTTGATACCAGTGGTGCTGACCAACTTGTGGGTAGGGGAGATATGTTATTTTCAACGGGTAGTGATGTAATTAGATTACAATGTGCGTTTATCGATACACCTGAAGTTGAAAGGTTAACGAGTTTTATCGGCGCACAGCGAGCTTATCCCGATGCAATGCATTTACCTGAGTTTAAAGATGAAGAAGCGGAGCAGAAGACTGATTATGATCCAAAAGACAGGGATGAATTATTTGAAGATGCAGCATTAATAATAGTCCAAACACAACAAGGCTCAACTTCATTACTTCAACGTAAATTAAAGCTTGGTTATAACAGAGCTGGACGAATTATCGATCAATTAGAAGCAGCAGGCATTGTTGGTGCTTTTGAAGGAAGTAAGGCTCGTGAGGTAAAAGTTGGTAGCGAAATGGCTTTGGAACAGTTTTTGAAAGATCTAAACTCTAACGATAGTGGATATGATGAGAATGAATAATCGGAAATACATAAATACGAAAATGTTGAAATTCCTATATTCACCATTCAGTAATTCAATCATTAAAATAAAAACCATGAAAAAGATACTTATATTAATCATAGTGTTAATAACCGGAATTACTTATGCGCAAAGCGATAAGGAGGCCGAAAAACTACTTGAGGATGTTATCAATAAAACTTCGTCGTATAATAATTTCAAGGCCAACCTTTCATATACAATGGTAAACATTGAAATGGATATTGATGAAAAAAAAACTGGAATTATTTATGTCCAAGGTGATAGTTATAGAATTGAAATGGAAGGGCAGGTAATCATTTCAGATAGTAAAACTATTTGGACTTATATTAAAGATTCCCAAGAAGTAATGGTTAGTAAAGTTGATGATAGTGAAGAAAGTATTTCACCCACTCAAATACTAACGAAATATAATGATGGCTATAATGCTAAATTCGATAAGGATAAGAAGGATGAAAATTCGCCTCTTAAGGAAATCACCCTTAAACCAATCGACAAGAATAACTTTGAGAAGATGAGTGTTATTGTAAACGCAAATAAACTTAGTCTTGAGAATTTCTCAGTTTATGATGTTAATGGAAATGTATTTACTTATCATATAGTTGATCTACAGCCAAATATTGATTTGCCTGCCGATACATTTACATTCGATTACACTAAATATCCTGGTGTTGACGTAATTGATATGAGATAACCTTCGTTGCTTCAATTAGTTTTCACTGTGTCTTTTCTTGTGTTTATATGTTACTCCAGAAAGAACTACTGCTATCCAACCAATAATTAATAGTATCCCTCCAATTGGAGTTAAGGTTCCTGATAAGCCTAATCTAAAATCAGTAAGTTCTGTTAACGATGTAATGTAAAGCGTTCCTGAAAAGAAAATTATTCCGATTACAAAAAGAAAATAAATGGCATTTAAATATGAACGACTAACATATCTGTTCATAGCTGTAAGGCCTATTAATGCCAATGCGTGATACATAAGAAATTCATTAGCAGTATTGAACATATTCAAATATTTATCGCTAATGTTACCTTCAAGTATGTGTGCTCCAACAGCACCCATAAGCACACTAATTGCACCCATGATGCCAATTGTTATAAGAAATCGCTTTGTCATATTCTTCATATATTGGTTAGTAATTAACAAAAATACTAATTTCAAAATAATGTACCTTTGACTTTTTATATTAATTTTTGAACATAATGAAAACTTCTGTCGATATTAGCTATTATCCACTTAAAGAAGAATTTAAACCTTCCATTAAAGATTTTATTTTAAGATTAAGATTACACAATAATGTTGTTGTTAAAACCAATGGAATGAGTACGCAGGTTTTTGGAGAGTATATTGAGGTAATGGAGATTCTAACAAAGGAAATTCAAAGTTCATTCGAAATTCCCCATTCAGTTTTTATTCTTAAGATTATTAATACTGATCTTCAAGCTCTTCCTAATTTTAATTGATGATTGGCTTCGTTGATTTCTTTTTACAGCCATATTACTCGGCTACATTATTTAATATTATTCTGGAATTTATTGCAGCTCTTTTCGGAGTGATCAGTGTTTTATACGCTCGGAAAGAAAACATATTAGTATTCCCCACTGGTATAATTAGTACGGCAATATATGTTTATTTACTTTCGCAGTGGTCGCTTTATGGCGATTTGATTATCAATGTTTATTACACCATGATGAGCATTTATGGATGGTACATGTGGCATAAAGTTATCGACGATCAGGATCATCATATATCCATTAGTCGTACCAATACAAAAGATAAACTAATTGCTTTTGGTATATTTTTATTTACATCAATATTTGTAATTGCTGTTTATCGTCATTATAATGTAATGCCTGATAATCTTGGATTTAGTGAGAGTATTTATTTTGGATGGGAGAAATTAACATCAGCAAATTTAGAAGATTTTAGATCCGCAACCCCATTTCTTGACACCTTTACGACCGGGATATTTTTTGCAGCAATGTGGTTAATGGCAAATAAAAAACTCGAAAGCTGGACCTTGTGGATAGTTGGTAATATTGTTTCAATTCCTTTATATTTTGTTAAGGGATATGGATTTACTGGTATCCAATACACTATATTTTTAATTCTTGCAATACTGGGATATCTTGAATGGCGAAAACAAATAAAATTGAAAAACGAACATGCATAAAAGAATAGCCATAACAGGTCCTGAGTCGACAGGCAAATCTTTATTAACCGAACAATTGGCAAAGTATTATAACTCAAGCATGGTGAGCGAGTATGTTCGTGATTATTTCTTAAATAGAGAATATAACTATAATATTGAGGACTTGGTTACAATTGCTAAGGGACAATTGCAAAGAGAGGAAGATATTGCCGAAACTTCAGTTGGTTCACTGTTTTGTGATACGGAGTTTATTTCATTTAGTGTATGGTCGGAAGTTATTTATAAGCATGTCCCTAGTTGGATTACAGAGCATGTAAAAAACCATCGATATGATCTGTATTTATTATGTAATATTGATATTGACTGGGAAGCTGATCCACTGCGAAAAAATAGCCATAATAGACAATATATTTTCGATCTCTTTGTTAAAGAATTAGAGAATAATAATTTTAATTATAAAGTGATTAGTGGAATTGGTGAACAGCGTTTTAATAATGCAGTTACTTTTGTGGATGAATTATTAAATAATGTCAGAAAGAAATAATAATAGATTGAAAGTACTTCATTTGGTGAGATGGTATCCCAACAGGTGGAATCCTATGCCGGGGTTGTTCATCCAACGTCATGCAGAAGCCGCAAACTTATTTAGTGATGTAGGAGTGGTTTATACACACCAGGTTGAAGATCATGGTAAAATAAAGAATAAATTTGAGGTTGATTTTTGTATTATTAATGGAGTCCCAACAGCAAAAGTATATTACTCCTCAGCAGCAGGTTGGGGTTTACCAATAAATAAAACCATTAATATATTTCGGTTTTTTAAGGCTAATACAATTGGAATAAAGAGAATTAAGGATGAAATTGGAAACTTTGATCTTATTCACATTCACATATTAACTCGACTTGGCTTAATAGGATTGTATCATAAATTTATTCACAAAAAGCCATATATAATTACTGAACATTGGTCGAGATACCTGTATCTTACCGGTTCATTTAATGGTACTATTAGAAAGTTAGTATCACGAGTTGTGGTAAAGAATGCAGCATGCGTTACAGCTGTTACCGAAAACCTTGCCAAAGCTATGCAATCGCATGGTCTGTTAAACAATAATTATCTGGTGCTTCCTAATGTTGTAGATGAAAAATTTCTTTTGAAAAGTAAGCATGATACAAGTTTGGATAAGCAAACTACGTTCCTACATGTTAGTTGTTTTGAAGATAAGTCGAAGAACATTAGTGGCTTATTAAGGGTTATTAGTAATCTTTCGAAGATTCGTAATGATTTTATTTTTAGGTTGGTTGGTGACGGTATGGATATGCATTGGCTACTAGAATATGCAAAGGAACTTGATATTGATGAAAATAAAATAGTATTTACCGGGCTACTTGAAGGCAATGAACTGGTTGAAGAAATGTCCATTGCTGATATATTGGTTATTTTTAGCAACTACGAAAATTTTCCGGTAGTAATAAATGAATCACTTTCGCTTGGTATACCGGTAGTTGCAACAAAAGTAGGAGGCATTCCTGAAAGGATAAATGAACGAAACGGTGCTTTAGTGGACGCCGGTAACGAAGATCAGTTGAAATCCACTTTGATTGATTTCCTGGATGGTAAACTAATATATAATATGGACGAAATCCAAAAACAAGCTAAAAACGAATTTTCTCCTGAGTCGATTGGTAAAGTATTGTATGGTTTATATGATAGTGCTCTACCAAAATGACTCTAGGGGTAATTAAATATTTTCATAATAGGTACTTCATTCATTAACACATTCATTTAAGCATTTATTCATGCATGGCAATCATTGGTAATCCCAATTTAAAAAAGTCATGTTTTGAAATTGTATCCTTAAACAATGATTTGAAGAAATTGGATTTATGAGCAATAAAGGCAATTGAATTAATATCGTTTTCTTCTACAAATGACTCCAGAGCATTCTCTTTATCTGCCGTATCAACAAGCGAGAAATTGAGACGCTTATTTTCTTCAGCAGCAAAAGCTTCCTTAAGTCCGCTAATTAATTGCAAATTTTTATCGCGATTACCTTCAAAATGAAAATGAACAACAAAAATTTTAGTCGGAATATTTTCAAACATTTTAATCAGAAGTTGGATCTTTGAATAATCTCTTTCATGGTTATTACTGGCATACATTATTTTTAATTCATCATGAAAAAAATCTCCAATAGGAACGGCAATTACAGGAGTTATAGCTTTGTTCATTATTTTTTTGGCCATGCTTCCTTCAAAAATTTCATTTTTTCCATTACCCTGAGTTCCCATCACAATAAACTGTGGAATTATTTCTTTGCATAAATTGGTAATTTCCCAACTTGGCTCACCGCCAGTAACTGCAGTTTCTATTTTAAAATTACTAAAGTTATTCTGAGTTAAATAATTCTCAACTTCCTCCTTAAGTTTTTTCATATTAGTTTCAGCTTGCTTTCTGAATTCTTCTACCAACTGCATATTTATGTAAGTTTCATTATCAAAACCACTGTTTAATCCTGAATCAGGAACTACAATTAGATCATTATAGGAATGCTGAAAGTATAGCCTTGTTTTGGCACAAGTACCAGCTATTCTAATGGCATATTTATATGTGGAAACTGAATGATCGGAGAAGTCGACGGGAATTAATATTGTTTTCATAATTGGCATTTTTATATGATTTCTTCTTTATTTAAATATGTTTATTTCTTAACAAGATTTGAATGTAAAGTTATAAAAAAAGTTTATTCGATAAAAAGTGCAGTACAATTCATATTATCAACTATTTTTACGGTAAATATAATATCATTTTCTTCGATTGGGATGAAAATGAAATCACTGTACATGAATATACATTTTATTGCTATCGGAGGAAGTGCAATGCATAATCTTGCAATTGCATTAAAAATTAATGGAAACAATGTTAGCGGTTCGGATGATGAAATATTTGAGCCATCAAGAAGTAGGTTGGAACTGCATGATCTGCTACCTGATAGCTATGGGTGGTATCCTGAAAAATTATCCAAAGATATTGATGCAATAATACTAGGAATGCATGCACATACTGATAATCCTGAATTGCTCCATGCCCAAAAGTTAGGTTTAAAAATATATTCCTATCCTGAGTTTTTATATTATCACTCAAAGGATAAAAAGCGTGTTGTAATTGGAGGAAGCCATGGAAAAACTACAATTACTGCTATAATAATGCACGTTTTGAAGAGTTTAAACTATGACTTTGATTATTTGGTTGGGTCAAAAATTAAAGACTTTGATGTTATGGTCAGGCTTAGTGATGATGCTCCTATTATGATATTTGAAGGAGATGAGTATTTAAGTTCACCCATTGACCGAAGGCCAAAATTTCATTGGTATTCGCCTGATATTGCATTAATTAGCGGTATTGCCTGGGATCATATAAATGTGTTCCCTACTTTTGATAATTATGTAAGTCAATTTGAGAAGTTTATTTCTTTGATAAATAAAGGAGGAGCTGTAATTTATAATAGTGATGATATTGTTCTAAAGGAATTGTGCTCTGGTATTGTTGGCATTAGTGCTATTCAATACAGTGCACCCAATTATGAGGTTCGTGATGGTATTAATTATATCAAGTATGATAACAATGAAGTTCAATTGAGCATCTTTGGAATGCACAATATGATGAATATAAATGGGGCAAGGCTTGTTTGTAATCAGCTTGGGATAACTAATGATGATTTTTACCAAAGTGTAAGTAGTTTCGAGGGTACTGCCAACAGATTGGAATTAATATCGCGTAATGGGCTTAACAGGCTTTATAAAGATTTTGCTCACGCTCCATCGAAAGTTAAGGCCACTGTAGATGCAGTAAGGGAGCAGTTCCCAAATTTGAATTTTGTAGTATGCCTGGAACTTCATACTTATAGTAGCTTAAATAAGGATTTCATTGATGGTTATTGTAGCACGTTAGATAAAGCTGATGCAGCTTGTGTTTATTTCAACAAGCATACTTTATCGATGAAACGTTTGCCACATTTATCCTCAGAGGATGTTCAAAAAGCTTTTAATAGGAGCGACTTGATGGTAACTACCAATTCTGAAGAGATGGTTGACTGGTTAGTATTAACCAGGAAGCAAGGAACTGTATATCTGTTAATGAGTTCAGGCAATTTTAGTGGAATCAATTTTAATGACTTAGGTAATAATCTAACAGCTTTAAATTGAGAATGAAACTAGAATTTAGGCACATATATATAATATTAATTGCATTATTTGCTAACTCACTTTCAGTAGTTTCTCAAAATGAAATTGACAGTTTGCTGTTAAAGAAATTTCCTGCAATTATTGGGAATATTGGTTTTGCTACCGACAGTACACATATTGTTGCTGGAGATATTCCTCGTGGAGAGATAACAACCTTTAATTTTGAATTATATAATTTTGGAAGTGAACCAGTTATATTTACAAATGGTAAATCAAATCGTTTTCTGTCTCAAATATTTGAACCTGTAGTTCTTGCCCCAAACATGACGGGCACCATGATTGTAGAACTTGATGCTGATTTCGAATTAGAGCTTGGTGAGTTTGGTGCTGAAATATCAATCATTAGTAACGATAAAAAGAATCCATACAAGTTTCTTAATCTACTTTTAAATGTTGTAGAAGGAGTTGGCGGTGCTAATTCTCAAATTTACGACACAGTTCCTCATATTGTTTTCGATCACTATAATTATGATTATGGTCATCAAACTCGAGGTAGGGTTCAGTATCACACATTTTTAATAACAAATAATGGTTCTGAACCTTTAATTATAACAAAAGTTATTGTTCCGAGTGGAATAACTGTTGAGGATAGACCATTAGACCAATTACTATCAGGAGAACAATCAATATTACGATTAAAAATAAATACTCGAGGCAGGGTAGGAGTGCAGCATCAATCGGTTCTTGTACACTCTAACGATCCGGCTAACCCATTGGTTATTTTAGGATTACATGGTTCAGTTCGTGTATATCCAAGTCATAAAAAAACCTCTGTTCAGTGTAATCCACAACAACAGAGGTTTTAACATCCTATAAGTTAACTTCTAACTATTCATCGAAATTAGAAATTCCTGATTCGAAGAAGTATATTTTATTCTATCCTTAAGAAACTCCATGGCTTCAACGGGATTCATATCACTTAAATGATTTCTTAGTACCCAAATTCTCTGAAGCATATCTTTATCAACAAGAAGATCTTCACGTCTTGTACTGGAAGCAACAATATCAATAGCCGGATAAATACGTTTGTTGGATAATTTACGATCGAGTTGAAGCTCCATGTTACCGGTGCCTTTAAATTCTTCGAAAATAACCTCATCCA
>JABMPH010000132.1 GCA_013203805.1 Bacteroidota bacterium
ATTGATAAAGAATGGTGTAATGGCCAAAAAAGCAATGGGATATAGCAATATATTAGCCAGATTCCATGTCGAATTTTTAATGTTCCCGGATGGTTTCTGCATTATTTTATTTGAAATTTGTGTAATAATAATATTTATTTCGTACTTAGCAGAAAAATTAATTCAATAAGTTTGTAAAAATAAAATCTGATCATGGATAATCAATCATTTTCACAATCAAAAGAAGAAGGAAAAAGGACATGGAAAGCATTACAAAACCAGTGGGGTGAGGCTTTGGGTTTTTTTGGTGCCATGTTTGCAAGTTTATTGTTGTTTATTAAAAAACAGGCATTGTGGTTTATATTATTTGCAGTAATCTTTGGCAGTATCGGCGGTGCCTATGCATGGATGAAGAAGCAGGTTTATCATAGTGAGATGACCGTTTCATACGCTCAACTTGAGAAAAAAATATATGCAGACATGTTGTTTAAGCTTAATCAACTACTCGACAGTAAGCAATATGAAAGTTTGGGATTTCTTTTAAATATGTCAGTTGATCAGGTTAAACAAATCCATTTGATAGATAGTAGAAATATTAGGTATGAGCCATTAATAAATGATATCAGCGTTGAAAAAGTACCATTTTATATAATTGTTGATGTTTATGATCCCGATATATTGCCCGAACTTGAAGAGCAACTGGTGAATTATATTAGCGTTTCTGATTTTGTAAACAATCGGCTACTACTAAACGAACGCAACTATAAAAACGAGGTTCTTTATCTGAAAAACCAGTTGGTTTATATGGATTCGTTAAAAACTCTGTTATTACACGATTGCAGTAATCTTGATGCCGATGCTGTTGTTAACCTTGAAAATCTAAATAAGAATCAAAATGAAATTTTTGGCCGTATCAGGGATTTGGAAGCTGCACTGCAATTCAATAAAAATATTGAAGTTATGGATGGTTTTATAGCACAGGAAATACCATTATCCAATATAATTATCAAGTTTATATTGCTTGGAATGATTGTTGGTATTGGATTAAGATTATTTTGGCTAATGGTAAAATAGTGTTAACTAACCGACCCATTAAATTCCATATCTTAAAATAATTAACTAGTAATATACTAATAAATGACATTAATAAAATCCATTTCAGGAATAAGAGGCACAATTGGAAATCAACCAGGCAACAATCTCACTCCTCTCGATATCGTTAAATTTACTGCTGCATTTGCATCTTTAATGAAAATAAATCAACCCACCAAAAAATTAAAATTTGTAGTTGGTAGAGATGCCAGAATATCGGGAATGATGGTTGAAAACCTTGTTGTGTCAACCTTGTCGGGAATGGGTATCGATGTCATTAATACAGGGCTTTCAACAACTCCAACTGTTGAAATGGCCGTAATTAATCATAATGCAGATGGTGGCATAATAATTACCGCAAGTCATAACCCAAAACAATGGAATGCACTCAAATTATTAAATGGGAAAGGAGAGTTTATTTCCGGGGCTGATGGTGAAAAGGTACTTCAAATAGCAGAAGATGAAAATATTATTTTTGCCGAAGTTGATGATCTTGGTAAAGTAGAAAATAACTCATCAACAATAGAAGAGCATATAAAGCAAATATTAGACTTAAAACTAGTTGACAAAGAATTAGTAAAAAAGGCTGGATTTAAAGTTGCCATTGACGCCGTTAATTCAACCGGTGGTATTTCAATACCTCCACTATTGAAGGCACTTGGCGTTGATGAAATTATTGAATTGTATTGTGAACCAACCGGCGAATTTCCACATAACCCAGAGCCCCTACCTGAAAATTTAACCGAAATCTGCAAATTGGTTGTGGAAGAAAAAGCTGATATTGGTGTTGTTGTTGATCCTGATGTTGATCGACTAGCTTTAGTGATGGAAAATGGTGAACTATTTGGCGAGGAGTATACTCTGGTTGCTGTTGCTGATTACATATTACAATCGCAAAAAGGAAATACAGTTTCAAATCTAAGTTCAACAAGAGCTTTGAGAGATGTTACAGAAAAAGCGGGGGGTAGTTATACTGCCTCCGCAGTAGGGGAGGTTAATGTTGTTGCAAAGATGAAAGAAGTGGGTGCTGTTATTGGTGGTGAAGGTAATGGTGGAGTTATATATCCAGAGCTACATTATGGCCGTGATTCACTTGTGGGAATTGCACTCATACTAACTTATCTGGCAAAAAGAAAAATAAAACTTAGTGAGCTTAGAGCAGAATATAATGATTATTTTGTTTCTAAAAATAAAATTGAACTAAAGGCTGACATGGATGTGTCTGCTATCTACTCCAAGGTTCAAAAGCATTACCAAAAATTTCCAATTCTAACCATTGATGGTGTGAAAATTGATTTCCCAGATGGTTGGGTTCATTTAAGAACCTCAAATACAGAACCAATTATGAGGGTATATGCTGAAAGTAAAACCATGGAAAAGGCTCAGAAGTATGCTGACGAAGTAATGGAATTGATTGGATAATGACCAATAGCTCCTAATAGATTAAAAACGCTCTGTCGGGATTGAAGGTAATAAAAGCATTGGCCAGAAAGTTCCATACGGTTACCAGTGCAATTGCAAATACTTTGGCAACGTAGAAGTTCATCTTGAACTTGCTTACTAATATCCATAGTATTAGCGTATTAATGCCAAGTCCAATAAGTGAGATCAGGAAAAACTCAGTGAATTCAACCATTACTTCAGGGTTATCACTTTCAAATGTCCAAACCCTGTTTAGAAAATAATTGGATGTTGCAGCTGTAATAAATCCAATTGCATTAGCAAAATATTTTGGTACATTTAACTTTTCTTTGGTAAGATAAGTTATACCAAAATCTACAAAAAGACCTGAAAATCCTACTACTCCAAACTTTAAAAATTTGAATAGATATGCCTGATTGAAAATATCACTCATTAGCTCCTGCCTTTTTATATGGATCTACAAAAGAACCATCAATATCTGGGTTTCACCATTTCTCATTATATCAACCGATACTCGTTGTCCTGGTTTAAGCTTTTTCAATCTGGCCATATAATCATAAATATTTGTTACTGGCATTCCTTCAATGGCTATAATTTTGTCACCTTTTTTCATTCCTGCTATGGAAGCTGGACCTCCCGGGGTTACACCACCAACACCCAAGCCATCATTTTCGGTCGATGTAAAGTCGGGCATAATACCAAACTTAACCTTTAAACCTCCTCTGCCCCTTCCCGATTGTTTTCTAACCGGGCCAGCTTCCTTATATACCAACCTGTCATCACTATTAATAA
>JABMPH010000133.1 GCA_013203805.1 Bacteroidota bacterium
ACTATAAGGTATCCTTAATTCTTTAAATATCTCATCAGAGCTATACAGTTTTGATTCATCAGTAGCCATGTAGCTAAGAATGTTCAATGCATACCCGGTTGTTTTACTAAAATTCATAAATGATACCTTTATGTATTATTTATGAATCAAAGTTATATTATTTTCATTTTGGAATCATTCTAAATTACAAAGAGAGTAACCATGCAAGGATAACTCTCTTCGTTAATGTTCCAATATTTAGTAATGTAAAAGAAGTAGGACTTAAAACAGCCCATCATTTCTGTAGATTTCAAGTTGTACTTCAGCAAATGGATTAATTTTTGAACGTTTGTCTTTCGTAACATTCACAATATCACCAGTTTCAAAGTTCACTTTTATAATATCGCCGTTTTCAATTTCGATACTATCCAACGAATCATAAGTTAAAATTGGAAAAGCTGCATTTATGGCATTTCTTTCATATATGGCACCGAATGATTCTGCAATAATAGCCTGTACTCCAAGAGTTTTAAATCCATCAACAGCTTGTTGTCTGGAACTTCCAGCGCCGAAGTTTTTACCTACAATTACAATGTCACCTGGCTGTGATTTCTTTGCGAAATCTTCATAACCCGCAAGATTATCAAAAATATACTGACCCATTTCGGCAGGATCGGTAATTTGAAGATAACGGTTGTGGAATATCATATCAGTATCAATGTCGTCCTCATTAATAACCCAAATGCGACCCACAATTTCAATAGCTTTTTCCTCGTGTTTTTCATGCTTAACAGCAGCTTTAATCCTAGATTCAAGATCTTGAAAATCATATACTGGTGGAATATCAGGTATGTCATTTTCGGTGGTTATATAACCAGCAATAGCCGATGCTGCAACCGAAGCTGGCGAGGCAAGATAAACTTTTCCTTTTCCCTGTTTGCCGGGGAAATTGCGATTACCAGTGCTTATGGTTACTTCGCCGGGGCCGTTTTGTCCCACTTGTCCGGCAGCACAACCGGCGCAACCAGCATTTGAGAATAATACTCCTGCATTTTTAAAGGTTTTAATCAAACCTTCATCAAGACATTGTTGCCATATTTCATCAGTTGATGGAACAATTTTCAGGACAACCCCGGGTGCTACTTTTCTGCCTTTAAGGATACTAGCCGCTATACGCATATCTTCCATTCTTCCGTTTGTGCAGCTTCCGATAAAGCCAGAATCGATTCGTGTCTTTTTTTCAGTCTCAATATTAACAGCATCATGAGGCTTGCCGGGTCGGCTAACCATTGGTACAAATGTGCTAATGTCAATTACATGCTCCTCAGCATATTTAGCATCAGAATCAGCTTCAATTTTGTCAATTTTTCTTCCCGTTGCCTTTTCACAATATTCCATTACGGCTTTATTGGGTGGGAAAAGTAGTATAATAACTCCCATCTCAGTACCCATGGATGCAATTGTAATGCGTTCGTCCAATGTTAGTTTGTCAACTTCTTCACCATAGAATTCAACTGATTTACTCAATAGAGTATTTGCGCCAAATTTACTTAATAGATTTAGTACAATGTCTTTAGCGCTTACATTGTTAGGTCGTTTTCCGTTAAGAATAACTTTTACCGACTCAGGTACTTTAAACCAAACTTTACCTTTATGAAAAGCTGCACTAATATCTTTATCGCCCATTCCCTGGCCAAAGGCACCAATAGCACCAAGTATATTTGCATGTGAATCGGTTGTAACAGCTGTTGAGCCAGGCCATGCCAGCCCTTCGCTCATTAAGGTGTGGGTTCCAATTCCATTATCAATATCAAATACTTTAATTCCTTTCTTGCGTGCAAAGGTTCTAACAATTTGCTGATTTACAGCATATTTTTGATCACTGCCCGTAGGGTTTGTGTCGAAAGTGAAGAATGTTTTTGAAGTATCATCAACTTCAAGACCATAATCTTCAAGGTTTTTCACAACATTTGGCCCACCAAAATCGCGAGCTACTCTGGCATCAATACTAATGTCGGCAATGTCGCCTGGCGCAACAGTTTCTTTGTTTGTATGCGATGCAATTATTTTTTCAATGATATTCATTTTGTTTCATTTTTATGACGCATCAAAAGTAGGATAAAACCCATAATCCATGTAGAATCATATGAAATATTTATTAAAAAAGTTAATGATTATATTTGTTTCATATTAATTGATAAACCGAACATTTATGCATCGAAAATCAGGATATATTTTTGAAGTTGATAATAGTATTTTTCTCCTCTTATCAATTATTGCCTTTGTTTTCCCAATTATCGACAATGAATTTAAACATGACATATTTGTTACTGTAGCTTATACTTTAGTTCTATTGTCTATCTTTTCGATTATAGGAAGTAGATTCAAATGGATGAAGTATATCGTTATTGTTGGTAAATATCTAACAGCTAAAAGAAGTTAGCAAAAGTGTTATATACCGACTAAAAATTCTTTTACCAACTCTTTGTATTGTGAAGAGTGCTGATTATCAGTATTACGTATGGTAATTTCATCAATCATAACTTCCGTTGGAAAACCAAATCTAAACTCCATATTAATTCGGTTTGGTGCTGAACCAGTCTTAGGATAAACTAATTGTTTTTTATGTAGATACAGTCCATGATTCTGTGCAGTTACAATAAATTCATTGGCTATTTCACATGGCAGAACGAGATAAAAGCGTCCTTCACTAACAAGCAGTTTTTTAACTCCGATACATAGGTTGTTATGATTAAGATTAGCAATATGTCGAGCGGAGTTACGAGATAGAGTAGGGGAATTTAAATCGTTTGAGAAAAACGGCGGATTTGAAATGATTAGTTCATAACTATGTGTTGATGTATTAACATAATCCATAAAATCACAATTGATGATATTTAATCGATTACCAAATTTTGAATTTTTGAAATTTGTTGCTGCTTCAAATGCTGAATTTTTATCCAGTTCAACTGCATCAATAATTGCATTTGTTCTTGAAGCTAGTAAAAGCGCAATTATTCCACATCCTGTACCAATATCCAGAATTTTATTAGAGTTTTTGACATTGCACCAGCTTCCAAGCAGTATTGAATCGGTGCCAACCTTCATTGTTGATTTGTGATGGAAAAGGCTAAATTGCTTAAAGTGAAATGGTTTCATCTCCAATACCGGATTAGCCATTAATATAGATGTCGAGCAATCCTTCAGGTGAACAAACAATTATCTTATTTTCTTCTCTGTCAACTTTGGTTATAATGCCATCACTTATTGGAATAAGTACTTCCTTTTCCTTATGGAAGACTTGTAGAACTGCAGTGTTTGGGTATTCCAGTACCGCACTTATTGGCCCCAATTCGCCATAGTTTTCATCAATAACCATCATTCCGGGAACCTCATGGTAATAGAATTTATTTCCTGTAAGTTCCGGTAACATCGAAAGTGGCAGATACATCTCTTTATTGATGAGTTGTTCAGCTTTTTCCAGATTGTCGATGTCCATGAATCTTACAACCGCCTTATTGTTTAACAAACTTATTTCCTCTATAAAAAATGGCACCAAACTTCCGTTAATATCCATGTGAACAAGCTCAAGGTCTGAATATTCCTGAGGTTTGTCGGTGTCGAAATAAACTGATAGTTTACCTTCGTAACCATGTACTTTGATAATTTTCCCTAGATAGAAATAATCCTTAAAATCACTCATCTGTAATTAGCTTTAAAAATGCAAAATTACGGTATTTATCGTATGGTTGAGTTTAAGATTGAGGTTAAGACTATAATACATAATGTTCTCAACCTCAACTCTATTTCCACAACACTAAATAAACTATTTTTGCGTCCACAATAAAAATCAGAATATTAATGAATTATTTGTCGGTAGAGAACATTTCGAAGAGTTATGGTGAGAAAGTGCTTTTTGAAAATATCAGTTTCGGACTGAGTAAAGGAGACAAAGTAGCTCTTGTGGCCAATAATGGTACAGGTAAATCCACGTTGCTACGTATACTTATAGATGAAGAATCAAGTGATACCGGTACTGTGTCAACCCGATCAGGAATTAAAATTTCTCTTCTGTCGCAGGAACCTATGTTCGACAAATTTTTATCAGTGAATGAGATAATTAGTAATGCTGATACAGGTGTTGTTGAAGTAATTAGAGAATATGAAAATGCTGTTCAACAACAAGCTGATAATTACTCAAATGAAACCCAGCGTTTACTTGAGCAGGCAACAGCTAAAATGGATATTAATAATGCATGGGATTATGAAAGACGACTAAAGCAACTTCTCGAAAAATTCAATATTATTGATCTTGAACAAAAGATTGAAACCATGTCGGGTGGTCAGATAAAGAGACTATCACTGGCCTTAGCTTTACTAGATAATCCTGACGTATTGCTGCTCGACGAGCCTACTAACCATCTTGATATAGATATGATAGAATGGTTGGAAAAATATCTTCAAAATTCTTCAGTTACATTATTAATGGTTACCCATGATCGTTATTTTTTAGATCGGATTTGTAATCATATCATTGAAATTAGTGAAGGTAACTTATACTATCATAAAGGGAATTACAGCTATTTTCTTGAGAAGAAGTCGGAACGTGAGGAGGTAAACCGCGTTGAGATCGACAAAGCCAAAAAACTCATGAAGAAGGAGCTGGACTGGATGCGCAGGATGCCGAAAGCGCGAACAACAAAGTCAAAAGCCCGAATCGATAGTTTCTACAATATAAAAGACAAAGCAAACAGTGGTGTGGTGCAGGATGAGATTAAATTGGGAGTTAGAATGTCAAGGGTTGGTGGTAAGATTCTTGAAATGGAAAAAGTGAGCAAGCGCTATGGTGATACCATAATATTGGATGGCTATGATTACATGTTTAAAAAAGGTGAGAGGATTGGGTTTGTTGGGAAAAATGGAGTAGGTAAGACCACTTTCCTAAATTTGGTTATGCAGGAACAGAAGCCTGATTCGGGCAGCATCATTTCGGGTGAAACTATTGTTTACGGATATTACAAGCAGGAAGGCATTAAGATTAATGAAGCTCAAACTGTACTGGAAGTTGTTAAAGAAATAGCCGAAATTATCCCAACAGGAAAAGGAAATAGCTTAACTGCCTCGCAGTTTTTACAACATTTTATGTTTCCCCCAAAGGTTCAAAACGATTATGTAAGTAAGTTAAGTGGCGGAGAACGTAGGAGATTATATTTGCTTACAGTTCTTGTTCGAAACCCTAATTTTTTAATTCTGGATGAGCCAACCAATGATTTGGATCTACTTACTTTAAATAAGCTTGAAGAGTTTCTGGAAGGCTTTCAAGGCTGTTTAATATTGGTTTCGCACGATAGGTATTTTCTGGATAAACTTGTTGATCATTTATTTGTATTTGAAGGAGATGGCAAGATTAAAGATTATCACAGCAATTATACCGAATACCGGTTGATGATGGATGAAAAGGAACGTCAAGCAAAATCCGAACTGTCATCCGAAAAAAAGGAAATAAAAAATATAACCAAAAAGCCTGGTGAAAAGACAAAACTCACCTATCATGAAAAGAAAGAATACGAACTACTAATGGGTGAGATTGATAATCTTGAAAAAGAAAAACTGATCATTGAAGAAAAGCTAAACTCCGGTGATACAGGTTATGAGGAACTTGAAAAAATGTCGGTAAGAATTGGAGTGGTAATTGAGCTTATCGACCAGAAAACTATGAGGTGGATGGAGTTAGATGAGTTTGTTTCATAGTCTGGATAATTTATGACCCACTCAAAATGAGCAGTTTTCTAAGTAACACTAAATAGTGTTAAGTCAAATCAAATATGACGCTTTTTGTCCTTTCGACCGAGTGATAACGAGTGGGGAAATCTGTATAAATTAAGATTTCTCGATTCCGCTACGCTTCACTACCGATGACAACATTTAATATAATCCTGTATTTTAATGATTTATATTTTTTATGAAAGTTATACGTTATTTGAAATCGCAATTTGAAATAATCAAAATCCAAATAATAATTTTCAATACTCAAGATAATTGTTCAGACAGAGCTAGATTAGTGTTTTCTCTCGCAAAGACGCCAAGCCGCAAAGCTTTTTAAGGATAAATTTTCCTTTGCGGCTTTGCGCCTCTGCGAGAAATTATTTTTATGGATTATTGAGATTTGGGATTTTTGTCATATTGCTATGTGCGCACCTTTTTCCGCGGGTGTTGGGTCTCGAAAGTACAGAGGAGGTTTGACTTATTACTCGTCTTTTTGTCAACGGCTTAAGTCTCTAATCCTCTTCTTCGAAATCTCATCGATATACTCGTAATAATCAATGACGTAAAGATCACGTGCTAATTTGAAATAACTAAGTGCTTTATCAGGATCAGTATTTTTATAGATAATACCCAATTGCAGGGCAGCCTCCGAAGCAAAATAGTAATCCTCATTTTTCCCCAAAGTAACCACCTTGCTTAGTAAAGAGATGGCCTCATTAGTATTTCCTTCAACAAACTCTAACTTTCCCTTAAGTAGCCAATACTCGAGGTTATATGGAGATGGTGAGTCCTTGTCATTTTGAGCGGAGCGAAAAATCTCAAGCCAGTTGCGTGCAACATCATTGTATCCACCATCCAAAGATAGTTTTGCCCTAACCAAATTTACATCAGGAAAATAATCCAAACTACAATCATACATAGCCTCGCGGTCGCGCTCAGCAATCTCACTGCCCAGTTCATAGGCAAGTTGCTTGTGTTTGGTGAATTTCTCTTTATCCCCTGCAATTAAATAAGATAAGGCCAATGCGTAATGTATTTCCTTCAAATATTGTTCTTCAGGTTTATTTGTCAGGTATTTTTTAAAGTAACCAATGGCAGATGGGTCAAGTTTTCGGAGTAATATCTTGCCAAATAAATAATTGTAACCATTAAATTGAACCTCCATATTTTCATTATCAAATGTTGATAATACTAATAATGCCTCCTCATTTTTTCCACACCTAAATGCAACATTTGCTTTAAAATAACTTAGGAGTTTATAGTTGAAATAACCTGAATCTAAAGTGCTTATAAACTCATAGGCGCTTTGGGGATCTTTATTCAATTTAAAAGCAAGTATATTATAAAGAGCAGCCTCTTGTTTGAGACCTTCCAAATTTGAACAATAAATAAAATAGTTGTTTAGTGTAGCATATCCTTTTTTTTCATCACCACTTACACCAAATGCGTTAGCTGCCCAGCTAACAAAAGGAGGAAGGTTTAACAACGCTACATCAAATATACCATCAAGCTTGTAACTTGTTTGATAATCAGGATTCTTATCAATATTTCTGTAGGTTTTTTTATATGCCCCGTAAGCTCGCCTTAAGCCACTTAATTTATCACCATGTATAATATTGAACATGCCCATCTGTAACTGCATTTCGGCAATGCATGTAAGATAATGTGGTGAATCAACATCATGATCCTCCATCATCGATATCCTTTCTTCGTACTTTGGTATTAGTTTTTCGTAAACTTCCGTAGAGTTATTAATCATTAACTCGTATGCATCGCATGTTTGAGCTAAATAGTAGACGTAATAATTATTGGGGTTTTCTGCTAATTCAGCATTAATTAGAGAGTCGGCAGTTACTAGACGTAGGTCAATAATTGCTTCCCAGGCTTGTATGCAGTTATCTGTAATTTGATATTGTGCTAACAATGGCTGGCTTAGGAAGGAATGAAAAACCATGAAAAATATTAGAATCCTTAAAGCCATCTTTTTTTTGTTCAAAAATAGGGATTTTGAACGTGTAAAAAAAGAGCCCGACTAATTGTCGAGCTCGCAGTTCATATTGACTCTATTCTTCAAGATTCTCTTTCCTTTTGTCATATAGTTTCTTTCCACCATAAGCGGCTCCTAAACCAAGTAGAATAAGTATTCCACTTCCAATGGGAGCATTACCACCATTTTGATTTCCCGTTGCCCCATGATCAGGTGGAGGTGGTGGGGGAGCTTGTGCAAATGAGTTAAAACTAAGTGTTAATCCAAGTACAATTAGTATTGAAGCTGATATTTTTTTTATTGTTTTCATATTATATGTTTTCATCGTATATCAATTTAAGGTTCCTAAAAAGCATATTACCAAACAATTACTTTTTTATTTATGGATTGCTTAGCTGTTACAATAGAAACTATTGCCGGTCCATTAAAATCTGAAATATTAATAGATGCAACACTTGAATTAACTAATCGACCTTTGCCAATAATTTGTCCTGAAATAGAATAAGCAATAATCTCAGCATCAATTGGTCTTTGAGTCCTAATCTCAATATTACTATTTGTGGCAAAAACCTTAACAAGTTCATCAAGATTTAGTTCCTGAACAGAAAGAGGACTAAAATGAATGATAAATCTTTCGCTCACATCACCTTCCTCAGATGTAAAATTATATCTGGGATTATCATTAAGTATTTGAGTGTGATTTATTTTATTGTCAGTAAGATAAACCATCTCCTGTTGCTCAAGTGAATTTATGCCTTCTGCTTCAATATAGTATGTGTTTGATGAGTTTTTAACAAAGGATAAAGGAATTGTAAGTGCAGATGTTATTTCTGGGATTACGTTTGTAGAGAGATTACCATCGGCAATTACTGAATAAAACTGAGGTGCATAACCGGGCAAGAATTTAGAATCAAACTCGTTATCAAAACCTGTTGTTGCATTTCCATCTACCTTAATAATACTCTCCTGTGCTGTATTTCCCTCAGTATCATAAGCTATGAGTTTTATTTTGTTTATTTCAGTATCTTTATACCAAGCTTGTGTATTGTGAGTACGGTCTGCAGCATCAATTGTTAATGAACCGGTTGATGCATTCACGTGCACCATAAACCCTTGCATTGCAGGAATTATTCCTGTTGCGGCCACAATGTCAGTATAACTTGCGCTACTTTCTACCCATATTTTAGCAGTTGCATCAATATTACTTAACCCCCAAGCTGTTTTATTCCAGTATAATGCGCTTGGAAAAGGGTTGCCAAGTAAATGCCATCCCGTATTTGAATTCCCGCTGGTATATGTTAGCCCTGATTTGGAAACATCTGAGTAATTTGGAGTACCTGAGAATGTTTTTGTTTGGTTGGTTGAATATGCAACAAGGTAGCCAGCACCATCAACAAAGTTGGAAGTGCCAAAACTGGTGTTCCAAACACCGGAACTACTTTCCGAATTTATCCATGGAAGTGTGAGTGCTGTTTCATCCCAGCTATAAAAGTCTTCATTTGAGGTTGGTGGATCAGGTACGAATTCTGTTTGAATAGCTTGGCTTGCAACCGGTGATGAGAGGAGATGCCAACCGTGAGTGGCATCACTCCATGCTGTAATATAGCGTTCAACAGAAATACTGCCACTTGTTGTCCCATTTGCGATTAGAGAGCCAGTACCACTTGAATTTGATTCAATAACAAAACTTGAACCAAATACTGCAGCAGATCCATTAATAGTTAATTCGGCGTCATTTTCAATAGTAAATAAACTCCATGTCTCCGAATCAGCTCCATTAATTGTCATTGCACCAGTGCTACGGATTATAGTTGATCCTAACACTTCATGTACCGAACCTGCTACAGTGAAATTGCTACCAGATAAAACTTCTATGGTACCGCCAAATACAACTGTTAAGTTGTTGATAGTAACATCACCATTTATTACAAGTTTTCCACTGGCTTGTACTGTCACATTACTGCTTGCAATGCTGCCTTGGAGTTGAAGTGTTCCTGCAGTTACAGTTGTTGTGCCTGTGTATGTGTTATTAGCAACAAGTATTGCCGTATTGTTTTCGATTTTACTAATACTAATCGTTCCACTACCATCTGAAATAATACCACTAAGCGTAATTATTCCAGTTCCAGATGATGATGCTCTTAATACCAGTACTTTAGTCCCTGTAGAATTATCGGCAGATATTGCTGAACCAATATTTATATTACCAGATGATGCATTAATCTCCATTCCATAACTCGGGGAAGTAGATGTACTTGTATTGCCAATGTTAAAAGGAAAGTTGATTGTATGGGTAACACCTGCTCCATTGTATATATATGGAATATTATTTGAGTAATCATAAAAAACATTAGTAGAGCTGCCATTTAGTGTTCTTGAGGTAGCGCTGGTTGAACCAAACGATATACCATATCTGTTTAGTGCACTAAGGTTGTTTGTCATTAGGGTGCCAGCTGTACCATCAAAGAATAGTATTTCAGCGCCTCCAGGTATAGCACCTCCTGTACCATTCCAAAAATAGTACGGAGAAGTGTTCTCCCATGAAGCATTGTTAGCTGGATTCTGATCATTCCTCCAAGAAAATGTTGTTTGCGAAAAAACAACATGACTTGTTGCTAATAGGACAAAAAATAATAGTTTAATCTTCTTCATATCATAAAAAATTTAGTTAATATTCTTATGTAGCTATCAATAGGTGAAATTGAAGCCTAAAATTAATAAATATTTGTTTTAGTTTTAAGTTTTTTGTTAAAATTCGTAATTACCTTTAAATTTCCGGTGTCAATTCAAGTATCAACTATTTATGAGACTGCTTCGTCATTCTTCCTCGCAGTGACGTCTTTGCGATGACGAGGTACGAGGAAGAAGCAATCTCTTCATGCAACATTATAATTGACTTAACAGCAGTTTCAGTAAGTATATTATTTAATTATAAGTTTTTTATTAATTGTTATATTGTTATTTGAAAAATTTAAGATATACAAACCTGATTTTAATTCATTGGTGTTAATAATTTCCGTTCCTCTGGAAATACTAACTGTTTTTAATACTCTTCCGTTTATATCTGAAATTTGCAGTTTGTAATCTGTGTCAGCTTCAATGGTAACTTTATTTTGAGCAGGGTTTGGATAAATATTTATCCTTCTGTCAAATATCTCGTCAAGTCCATCAGCACCATCTATTTCTATTGTAATGGTTAGGTCATCTTCACCAACTGAAATAGTACCACTAACATTATTATGTCCACTGATTGCTACTGTATATAAATAATCACTATTTGATGCAGCTTTAAAATCGGCAATACCATCACCACCGGTAACTTTATTTCCTAACAATATTACCGTTACATTGGCACCGGTTACCGGATTTCCGGTTTCTTTCCACTTAACATCAATATCTAAACTTACAAATGGTCTTTCAAGTTTTTGATCTGTATAAACGTAGTAATCACCAGCCTGTAATTCAATACTATGACCTGAGGAGTTTGCTACATCAATACTTTCGCCGGTAAAATAATTGTACCATGTTCCTGTGTGCTGGAAACCGGGGGAAGTTGAATGCGAAACAACATCATAATTGCCACCAACACATACATTTAACGAGCTGTGAGTTAACCATGACTTTTTTATAAGGCTCGATAAGTCTTTTGTGTAATTACCAATTTTAAAGGCTTCCTGGCTTGTTTTTAGCTTTACCATTCCTGCCATAACCTGATATATTTCCTGACGGTTTGCATCGTTCCAGTAATCCCACTTAACAGGTTTGCTATGTGTTCTACAATCTTCACTAACAGTTCCATCACTGCAATAATTAATACTGTAATCATAACCCAACTCGCCAAATTGCCAAATCATTTTAGGTCCGGGTACCATAAAATACATTGGGATAACACCAGAAATTCTGGTTATTGCTGTTGTAGAATCTTTAATATTATAATTACCAGATGCATTTCCCCATTGAAGATTTTTATACATAAGTCGTGCCTCATCATGGCTTTCCATGTATGGGATGAGGTTGGAATATGTAAATCCACGATCGTTATAATATGCCCATGAGAAATCCGAGTTATCGTTCCACCCCATTGTATTCTGATTAAACTGTTCCGACATATTTCCCCACAATAACATACCTGTATTTGCAAGCACAACTTCTTCATCGTTGTTTGATAAATGCTCCAGAATTACATAGGTATTTGGATTAGTTTCCTTTATGGAATTGTAATAATCGGTTAAGATATTTATCCTTGATTGATCATATTGACTCCATGCACCAATATCCTGTCCTGTATAGGTTTGAGTAAACCCTTTTGATAAATCTAACCTAAAACCATCAACTTTAAATTCATCTATCCAGTAGTTGAAAAACCTTTTTGTGAACTCTTTTGTATATTCACTTTCGTGATTGAAATCATAACCCGGACTTAGGGGATGTGTTGCAGTTTGATTATACCATGGGTTTTGTGGCGTAGGCATGTTTGTAGCTCCATCCCAATACATCTGTACCAGTGGTGATTGACTAAACGAATGATTCAGAACTACGTCAATAATTACCGCAATATCTCTTTCATGACAAGCATCAATAAAAGCTTTGTAATCAATTGTTGTTCCGTAAGCTTTATCAGTGGCGAAATAGAATGAAGGATTATATCCCCAGCTATCGTTTCCTTCAAATTCGTTTATCGGCATAAGCTCAATTGCATTTATTCCAAGGTTTTTGAGGTAATCCAACGAATCCATTACGGAAGCAATTCGTCTGTCAGCAACAAAATCACGAATAAGTAATTCGTATATGATTAAGTTTGATTGTGTTTCATGTACAGCAACAGGAGTGAAGTCATCAACCACCCAGTTATAAGGTTGTTTTCCAGGTTCAAATACACTTACAATTCCGGTGGTTAGGTCAAATGGATAATCCTTAAGGTAGGGGTAATTTTCCGGTTCAATCCACTTGTCGTTCCATGGATCAAGTACTTTATCACAATATGGATCGGCAAGTTTTAAATCACCGTTTATATAATATTGATAGGCGTATTCTTCTCCCGGAGTTAGTCCACTGATGGTAATCCAGTAATAATCACCTTGGGGAGTACGGTTCATATATGAATCATCATTAACGCTCCAGTTATTGAAATCTCCAATTACAAAGGCAAAGTCTTTTTGTTTAGGCGGATCTTGTAATACTAAAGTAACGGTATTGTCATCTATATAATTTATTCCCGGAATAATACCTTCAGGAAGTTCAGCTACCGGAACCTCTCCTCTGATATATATCATTAATGAGTCATAAACAATATTAGTTTCATTTCCTGCCCTTGCTTCCAGCCAATGTACACCTGGTTCATAATCAGATGTCAACAATCCTACAACAACATGATTATCCCCTTCGAGTGATGCACCAATGAATTCGTTATCCATAAAGAGTCCGACACCTGTTGGTGACTGCAATGATGTTGCACAAATAGGGACAAGTTCATTTGGGCCAAATAGATTGTTACGGGATGTTGGATATGTAATTTTCACATTCATTTCATCGGCATACACGGTAATAAAAATGTCGCTGTTCTCAGCGGTTTTAGCTTCCATATATGACCCACCGTTTACAGGCTCAAATGATCTGAATACAAATGCCATATCAAGAATTTCTTCTCCGGCAGGGACTCCGTAATACTCTCTTATATTGGGAATATGTAATTGATATAAATTACTATCGATGAGTGTTAGTTTTGTGTCAGGAGTATTTTCGCCCCATTCTGATTTAACATATTTCCAATCAGAAGTGCTTGTACTTTGGTTTGTTATAACACCTGTATGAGCGTAAACAGTATCGTTATATCCTGCCAATCCGCCATTTCCCAGCTCCGCATTGAAAGTTATTAGTACATCAGAGTTTTCCAGAGAAAAAGTAGGCTCTGTGATAATCAGCGATAAGTCGGTTCCACAAGAGAGGGTGTCACCAACTCTATAACTATAATTGGATCCAGAATTATTGTTGTATTTAATTGTTTGAATATCATAATATTGAGGGCTTTCAATTGCACTTGAGAAAACATAGTACATGATTTCCTCACCATCATCATACGGAGGAATTATGGCCGAGCCTTGTGTTCCGTTGAAAACAAACTCGGTGATGTAAGAACCTACAAAGTGATTGATAGAATACCTAAGGAAAACATGCTCCTCAAAAGCAGGCTGATGTGATACTTCAATGGTTATTTCAACTTCTTCGGTGTTTGAAGGCAACATGGGAAACTGTTCAACAGTGATAATATCAACAGGTTCACCACTTAGCTCCATAAATATACCGTTGGTACTCTCATAGCCGATATTATTAAAATTGATAATATACCAACTATCTTCGCTTAGGCTAACCGAATTATTACCAGGTTCGTTTGTTCCTGCTACACCATATTGGTACTCCTGCAGGGTGTTCATTTCCACAACCACATTACCCCATTGGTTTTGCCAAATATTATCTAAAGGACCTGAGGTTAACTTAAATTCATAATCACCGCCTGCAATGGAACCTGTATTTTGATTTACATGGAAAATTGTTTGGTAAATCGGATATGTCAGAGGAATTACTTTGACCATACCTCCTGAGGTTTGAGCGTTTCCTGCAAAAGACAGATTTGTAGGTGGGTTAGTCCAGTTGTTCCAACTCCCGGGCATGTTTAAACCTTCCGGAGCGTAAATTTGAGCAACTATGGATGTGCTCAGAAAAATTAATATTATTATAAGTATTGATTTAAGGTTATTTATGTTATTCATTATAGGGTGTATTAACTAGCCTGACTTTAT
The DNA here is from genome assembly GCA_013203805.1 of Bacteroidota bacterium. Lineage (GTDB taxonomy): Bacteria > Bacteroidota > Bacteroidia > Bacteroidales > F082. The sequence goes on from JABMPH010000133.1 coordinate 14,530, forward strand.
TAATTAACGATTACTTTTTTAACTGAATATCTATTACCAGTACTAACTTTAACTAAGTAATATCCTGAAACTAAATAAGGTATGTCAATATTCGATCGTACATTTTCTTTATCGTAAATTTTCTGACCCATTAAATTATATAATCTTATATTATAGATATCGGAATCGGTGAATATTACTTTTATAGTTTCGTTATGTGAGTATGCATGGAATGGTATTTCCGAAAAACCATTCTCGTAAATATCAGTTATTGTAAAATGAATTGTAAATCGGCTAGTAAAATCCTGATCATATGTAAATGTATAATCGTTATTGCTTAAATCTGTATCTATCCCTGTTAATTCATCTAATAGATAAACGTTTGAAAAGTCTACTAACTCTGTGGCACTAATTTTCATGGTATTGCCATGATTTCCTTTAACATCAATTCCAATATTTTGAACAGTGCCAGGAAGGCTGTTAATCGACATCATATTATTTGCAGTGGAATATATTTGAGGCCTATCGAGGGCATAACTAAAAAACTTAGCTGCATCATAGTTGCCATCAAAGCCCTCTGTTGCATCTTCTGCAAACCTGATTACAGTTTCATCAGTAAAGCCATTTTCTTCCACCTGAAGGCAAATTAAGCTGTCAGGAATTGTTGTTGTTTCTTTTAGGAAACCTACGCCATTGTGAATGCACACATCGTTATCCATTTTAAGTGTGCCGTTTGTAAATCCTTCGGTAACCTGAACAAAAAAGCCCTGATTCATGGCAATGTATTGTGTCCCGTTGTTTATTCCAACTCCGTTGATATATGTAGTCCATCCTCCATTATTAAAAATGTAGATTGCATTATTCATATTTGTTTTTGTCCAACCACTGGCAGAATTCCAATCAATGGCTGATGAAAATGGATTGCCTACATAGTTAAATCCATAATCACCTGCTTGTGAGCGAACCATGTTATTATCGCTCCCTAAGATTCCTGATCTGAGTGGGCCTGTAAAATCATATGTTTTTGGAGTAGAGGTACCAACCCAAAGCATCCAGCCCTTCATATCCCCCAAAGGTTCTGTTAATGCACTAATAAATGTATAACCTTTAGTGGCTTCATCATATTCTGTTAGCCATACTTCGGGACTGGCATTTAAATATAGATCTTCTGCGGTAAGGTTTGATACCGGGGCACACCATGAATGCCATTGTCCGTCGGTTACATAGTTTTGTATGGTTGCATCATTTGGAGAGCTTCCATCAATGATTAATGAGCCATTTCCTGAAGAAGTTGACTGAACAATAAGACCTGATGAGCCTGTTTTATTGTATAGGTTTCCGGTTATAGTTAACTCACCACTTGTTGTTACTGTTAATACACCTCCTGATGCAATTGACATATCGTAACATGAGGCTCCTGAAGCATCCACCGAAGTTGTTGCAGATGCCGGAAGTAGTACTAATGTGTTTTGATCTGGGGCTGTTCCTCCTGACCAGTTGCCATTGGTTGCCCAGCTTGTGCTCGAAGCGCCTGTCCATGATGAGATATTGGCATCATAATATGGAGAGGAGTATGGGACAATATTATCTTCAAG
>JABMPH010000134.1 GCA_013203805.1 Bacteroidota bacterium
ACCTAATCACATCGACTTATTGAATATGCCTATTCATCAAAGAATTGGCGATATTACGGAGTTAGGTGCACTGGATAATTATCTGAAGGATATACAACCAGATATCGTATTTCATCTTGCTGCTCAGGCACTGGTTAAAAAATCATATTTAAATCCGGTTGAAACATTTTCGACCAATGTGATGGGGACTTTGAATGTATTTGAAGCTTGTAGAAAAACACCTTCAGTAGTAGCCATTGTAAATGTAACCAGCGATAAATGTTATGAAAATAAGGAATGGAATTGGGGATACAGAGAAAACGAACCCATGGGAGGTTTTGATCCTTATAGTGCCTCAAAAGCTTGTTCTGAAATATTAACTTCATCCTATAGAAATTCGTATTTTAATATTGATAATTATAATTCGTCGCACAATGTGCTGGTAGCAAGCGGTAGGGCAGGTAATGTTATTGGCGGTGGTGATTGGGCTGAAGACAGATTAATTCCCGACATTATTAGAGCAACATCCCGCGGTGAGGTGGTGAAAATCAGAAATCCTAAAGCTACTCGTCCATGGCAACACGTACTTGAGCCGTTGAGCGGATATCTCACATTAGGTTGGCAGCTACTAAATAAAAACGTGAATTATGCCGAAGGATGGAATTTTGGGCCCAACATGGATAGTAATTTACCGGTAGATGAAATTGCTGAATTGTCGAAAAAGCACTGGAGTGATATTAAAATAGAATTCAGTAAAGATCCAGATGATCAACACGAAGCCCATTTGTTAATGTTGGATTGTACAAAGGCCAATAAATTATTGAAATGGAAACCCGTTTGGGGAATTGATAAGACCCTTGAAAAAACCATTGGCTGGTATAGAGACTATTACCTTGATGGGAAAACTGAGACAGAAAATCATATTGCCGATTACGTAAACGATGCAATTAAAGCTAATATAACATGGACAATTCATTAGCAAATAAAAAAATAATAGTTACCGGAGGTAATGGTTATTTAGGCTCTTTCTTGGTTAAGTCGTTGAGCGATAAAGGTGCTGAGGTTTATATTATTTCCATCGACGCAGATCAAAACGATCACAATTTCCAAATTGATATTACTAAGTTTGATGAATTAAATAATGTTATTCAACAAGTGCAGCCCGATATAGTGTATCATTTAGCTGCCAGCATAAGTCGTAATAGAGATTTTAATATTTTCGAAAACATGTTGAAAGTAAATGTTACCGGAACGTTTAATTTATTGAAATCGCTGGAAAACACAGAATGTGAGCAGTTTATATTTACCTCTACCAGTGAAATCTACGGTAATAATAGTTCACCTTTTCATGAAGAGCTATTGCCAATGCCGGTTTCCCCGTACTCGGTAACCAAAGTGATGGCTGAAAATCTTATTAAGACCTATTGCCAAAATCACCATCGGAATTATACTATACTACGACTATTTAATTTTTATGGAGAAAATATGTCGGATGATTTTTTTATTTCTCAGATGGTAAATTCTCTAAAAAATGGTGATGATTTTTTAATGACCAAAGGAGAACAATCAAGAGATTTTCTTTATGTAGTAGATGTGATATCTGCCATGACACTTGTCGCAGAACAAACAGATGCTTATAACGAAACTTTCAATGTATGTAGCGGAAAAGCTAGTCCTCTGGCATCCATAGCATCGTTTATAAATCAAAAAATAGGCGGTTCTGCCAGCATAAAATTAGGAGCTCTTCCTTATCGCAAAAATGAAGTTTGGGAGATGATAGGCAGTGCTGCTAAAATTAATGAAAAACTTGGATTTGCTCCTGAGTATAATTTGTATGAAGGATTAGAAATGGTTATAAATAAATAAATTTGTAAATTGATAAGATAACAATGGATAAAGTATTTAATAAAATCCCGCGAATTATATCTGTAATTCTAGCCTTATTTTTTGGTTTTTTAATTGTGATGGTTATTTCAACTATTAGCAAAAATACTGCTGGACCAATTGGCACCATTCTTAACAGTGCTGAAGCGTTTATTGGTGGAGTAGAAGAAGATATGTTTTTGAAAAAGCGAGAAAATAAAAGATCTGAGAAATTAAAGTGGTTTTCAGCCATTAGGGAAGATAAATCGAAATTAATAAACTCAAAAATTATGTTGCTTGGAGCTTCTGATAATAGTCAGGTAGATTCATATGAAAACATAATTGACCTGGAAGATAGTTTGCGTGTAACCTTCCCGATTATCCACATATATAAAGCTTGGGGAGAAAAGCGAGAGCATAGATTTCCGAAAATTGAAGTCGAAACTATTTATGAATTGGGCTCAATTCCAATGATTACCTGGGAGCCGTGGGTGGGAGCATTTTCATTACAAAACTATCCAAATATTGAACCATCTATTGAGAAGCGCGATAAAGGTTCGTTAGCTTCTATTGCTAGTGGAAATTATGATAGCTATATTGTTAGTTGGGCATTGGAAGCTGAAAAATTCGGTCATCCTATTTATGTCAGATTTGGACACGAAATGAACGACCCCTATCACTATCCATGGGGACCACAAAATAATTTTGCCCAGGACTATGTTGATGCCTGGTTACATGTTTATGAAGTATTTGAAAATAATCAGGTTGACAATATAATATGGGTATGGAATCCCCATCTTTCATATGACTTTGAAGGCTATTATCCCGGTGATAATTATGTTGATGTAATTTCATTTGGAGTATTGAATTTCGGAAGCAGTCTTTCCTGGAGTAAATGGTGGCGTTTCGAGGAATTACTATCAAATAGTTATGACAAACTTCTTAAGCTTAACAAGCCAATGATGATATCCGAATTTGGTTCATTAAGTGTTGGTGGAGAAAGATCACATTGGTTTAAGGATGCCCTAACTGTCATCCCAGAAGATTACAAGGCAATAAATTCGATCGTCTTTTTTCATTATCCCAACGAAACCAGTACAGATAAAGCACTCAATTGGTATTTCTTAGAAGACAAGAAAGTTACAACAGAATTAATCACTCAGATGAAAAACTGGCCTGATTCAATACAGGTACCTGAACATTAATCTATGCAGCCTATTCCTTACACAATCCTTCCATAGTATCCTCAATATCACCAGGTGTACTCATTATTTTCATGAATGTGCCCATGGTAAGTTCAGGCCAGTAAAGTGCAATGCGATATTTACCAGCAAGCATTGATGCTTCATTTCCTTGCAAGATTATTTCATAAGGCATATTTGCCACATGATCTTCACCAATAATTGGTAAAAAATGTGCTTCACCATCTTCTTTGTTATAAAGGCCAACTCCAAATACTGCGATTTTTTGGTCAGGGAAAATTTGCTCATATACTTTTACAGTATTCCCTTTTCCTTTATTAAGATTATCCTGTATGATTTTGATTCCTTCTTCAAATGTTTGATAATGTCCAAGTTCGTCAGGATCGTCAAAATAAGGCATCATTATTTTATAGTGATATTTAATTAAATCATCTTTATCCAATCTGCCACCAAATGGGGTTAGCTTTCCAAGTTTTGCAAAAGCAGATAATGCAGATTCAGACATTTGGGTAACGATAGGCTCTTGTTGTTTTTCCATTTGACTACCCCAATAGGCCATGAAAGTATATTCAGGATTTACAATACTTAGTGTTACTTTTCCCTCCTTTTTTATTAATCCGGCCCTTAGTACACTTGCCAATGCACCGCGGTCTTTAAATTCCAGACTTAGTTTACCCAATTCATCATTAGTATAACAAATAACATAGAGATCAGGGTTTTCAGCAGGATGATATCCGCCAATAACTTCAAATCCACCTGCAACAATAGCTTCCTTAACTATTGTGCTAACACTTGCAATATCAGTGTCGAAATCAGCGACCTTAAAATATGGTGAGTAAACTTGTTGAGAGTTTGAAATGTTAATCAGCCCAATCATAAATGCTATTGAAAATAAAATACGTTTCATAATAATTAATTTTAGTTGAATTTGAGTCCATAAAAATAATAAATGTACACATGCAAGTATATATATTTATTAGTTTATAAAGATTACAAATTATTTCAGAATTAAGAAACTGTCTAAATTTAGTCATATCGTTTTATTACATGTCTATTTTACCCTATTATCGTTATTTTTTCTATCCGTAGCTATGGCTATGCATCTCAAAAATGCCTCAATATGACAAAATATAC
>JABMPH010000135.1 GCA_013203805.1 Bacteroidota bacterium
AGCTAAAACTGTAAACCTTTATTCGAATGTAAACGATAATTTCAAGGCATACGGACTTAAAAATCACAGACACACTATTGAAATTCAAGGAATATTAGATGAGGTTTCGGGAAAAGAAACATTGATTCAATTTACACCGCATTTATTGCCTGTTGATCGGGGCATACTAACTACTATTTATGCGCGACCTATAGACAAAATGGATGAATTCAAACTAAATGATATTTACACTGCCTACTATTCAAATGCGCCTTTTATCAGATTAAGAAAACAAGTGCCAGCCATAAAAGATGTCAGAGGTACCAATTACTGTGATTTATATGTAACCTATGATAAGCGAACCAATATGGTGCTTATTGTTAGCGTTATTGATAACCTTATTAAAGGAGCAGCCGGACAGGCAGTCCAAAACATGAATATCATGTTTGACCTGGAAGAAACCAAAGGATTAAATCTAATTCCGCTAAACCCTTAACATTAAATTAAAAAATATAACATTTTATACAATACAAAATGATTAAAAATATAACAAACGTCAGAGGAATAACCTGTTGGGGAGCTCATACAGGTGTTAAGTCTATGAAAAGGGATTTAGCAATCATTTTCTCAAAAGTTCCGGCAAGTGCGGCAGCGGTTTTTACACAAAACCAAGTGGTTGCAGCGCCCGTTATCGTATCACGGAACAATATTGCCGATGGTAAAGCACAGGCAATTGTAATAAATGCGGGAAATGCAAATGCAGCTACCGGTCAGCAAGGAAAAGAAGGTGCAGAAACTATGGCCCAAACATTAGCCGAGGAATTGAAAATTAAAAAGGATCTGGTTTTGGTAGCATCAACAGGGATTATTGGGGTTAAATTTCCTACTGCCGAAATTGTTGAGGGCATTCAAGAAAATGTAAAGAATCTTACCAATAGATCCAACGCAGGATCCTTTGTTGCAAATGCAATTTTAACCACCGATACATTTGCTAAAGAAGGTTTTGTTGAGTTTGAAGTTGATGGCCGTGAAATTAATATGGGTGGAATTGCTAAAGGATCAGGAATGATTCACCCAAATATGGCCACGATGCTTGCGTTTATTGTTACGGATATTGCCATTGAACCTAAGATTTTAAAAACAATTGTGAAGGAAACTGTTAACAAATCATTTAATATGATTACTGTGGATGGAGACACTTCTACAAATGATATGGTTATAGTATTAGCTAATGGTTTGGCTCAGAATGATATAATTAAATCTAAAAAAGATAAAGGCTATGCTATTTTCAAGAAACACCTTGAGGAAATGATGGTGCACCTAGCTCAGCTTATAGTCTCGGACGGGGAAGGAGCCTCAAAGTTTATTGAATATGAAATAGTGAATGCTCCATCTGAAGAATATGCGAGAATAATGATTCGGAAAATTTCAGATTCCTCCTTGGTTAAAACAGCTATGTTTGGTCGCGATCCAAATTGGGGAAGGATTATAAGTGCAGCAGGTAATGCAGGACTTCCTTTTGATTATGAAAAAATTGATCTTTATATTGGTTCTGATAAAAAAATGATCTTGGTGTTGGAACAAGGAAGCCCTTTAGAATTCAACACCAACTACATCAAAAAACTGTTGAGGGAATCACATCTTAAAATTATGCTGGATCTTCACAACGGGAAAGCAAAATCGAAAGGCTGGGGAACAGATTTAACAACCGATTATGTGTTGTTTAATTCTGTATATACTACTTAAGATATTACAATAAAAAATATATTATTATGGCAAATAGAAAATGTAAATACACAACTTCTTGTCCCGTCTTCAAAGGAACACTAAAGGAACAGGACAAACCTTCATTTATGTATCAAAATGTATTTTGCAATAGAGGAAGGGATGGATGGAACGCCTGTAAAAGATTCCATGTTTATGAATTAAGTGTTAATCCTCCTGAAGATTTATTACCAGGGAGCTGTGAAAGTGTTGAGCACATATTATCTAAGAACAAATAGAATGAATTTTTTAAATTTTAAACTTCAAATGAATATTTTTACAAATCAAATAAAAAGAGATATACTAAATTACATTAAAACCAATAATGGAGCACATTATGGTGATATTATAGAGCAACTTGACTATCCAGCAAACAAATTAATGAGGACTATTATCTCCTTAAAGCAACAAAGAAAGGTATTCAAAGATAATAATGGTGGACAGTTTAAACTAACTATGTAATGCATTTAGTTTGATGAAGAATCCTTAGGTCAACAATCATATATTGGGCATTAGAAGAGAACTGTGGCAATATAGGCATTACAGGATTATATTGGTGAAGATTCAGTTGGAAGGATTGTCAATAAATTTGGATGATAATAAAATAAAGCTAAACTTTATTTATTATGCAAACAATCTTTTTCTGTAACCATCAAACATAAACATAGCAATTAGTATAATGCCAAGGTACATAGCCCAATCAGAAAGAGGAACTGATGTTATTGAATTTGGATTATTAGTTGCTGTTGTTGAATTATAAAACTCACCCCCAGCTTGTCCGTTATATTCACATACCATTGCTTTATAATTTGTATTTGGAGTTAAACCAGTTATAGTAACCTCTGTTCCCGTACCATTATATACACAATACCATCCACTAGCTCCAATTTGACTACCATTTCCATAAATAGCATTAGGATTGTACGTTGTTCCGTCAACCGGTGCTGCTGCAGTTTTGTTGTTAGTAATTTCAGTTATAAATACTGCTCTTTTAGACCCACTACCACTTACCCATGAAAGACCAAGTTGTGTAGATTCAACATTTGAAAAAATAATATCTGTGGTTTGAGTTGTTGGAGTAGATATTGTTACAAAATTTACTTCTGTACCATATGAGGTACCAGCATTATTTGTAGCATAAGCTCTTACATAATACGTTGTATTAATAATTAATCCAGTAATATCAGATGTAAAAGCACCTGTAGTACTAACGGATCCTTCTTCGGTTTTATCATCTGAAATACTCGGAGTACCAGCAGTATTCCAACAAACACCATGTTGTGTTGGATTTGGCGCACCTAAATCTGTAACATTTCCATTACCCGTAGCTGTAGTTAAAGCAATAGATGAAACTGCTTGAGTTGTAACTGCTGATCCCTCCGGCAAGGTTGCAAAATTTACTTCTGCACCATATGAAGTGCCGGCATTATTTGTTACATAAGCTTTTACATAGTAGGTTGTATTTGCATTTAATCCTGTAATATCAGATGTAAAAGCACCTGTAGTACTAACGAATCCTTGTATGGTTTTATCATCTGAAATACTTGGAGTACCAGCAGTATTCCAACAAACACCATGTTGTGTTGGATTTGGGGCACCTAAATCTGTAACATTTCCATTACCAGTAGCTGTAGCTGTAGAAATAGCTGAAACTGCCTGAGTTGTTACGGTAGCTGCAATAGTATTTGATAATGTAAAGGAAGAAGAAGTACTACCACCACTCGAAGGAGTTGATGAATAACCGCTATATGGGTATACTTCCCAAAGTAAAAAATATCCATTAGTATTATAATTTCCTGTTGCTGGTAAATTTATGCCTGATAACCCACCAGTTCCAGAAAGATAGAAACTTGGCCCAATAATTTCCCACGATTGTGAGGGTAACGCATACATATTCATAGTAGCAACAGTTTGCGCAGATATAATATTAGAAACGAATAGTATTGCAAAAAGAAGTATTATTCTTAATTTTTTTCCCATTATTGTCAAGTTAAAATTGTTATTATATCTTACAAAGGTAAGTAAAATAATTCAATTCGGATATTAGGTACTGAAATTAGCAATTAAATAACACAATCTTAATTAAGGGATTCAATAAAAATAATATCAGATATTAATATTAAAAAACCAAGACCCCTGAAAAGTAATTTAATTAATAACAAATGTTGTACCCAAACAAAAAAGCCGACTTAATAAAGCCGGCTTTAAAAGTACTCGAGGCGGGACTTGAACCCGCACGAGCGCGATGCTCATTGGATTTTAAGTCCAACGTGTCTACCAATTCCACCA
>JABMPH010000136.1 GCA_013203805.1 Bacteroidota bacterium
ATTTTTCAGATGATGATATTTATTATTATTACGATGAAAGCAATCACCGTTTTATTGTTGAATGGGATGGTGTTTTTAATAATGATAATACCATAGGGCCACAAACAACATTTTTTCAAGCAATACTTCTCGATCCTGAATACTACAAAACAGAAACAGGAGACGGTGAGATTATTATTCAATATAAAGATATTAAAATTACAGATAGCAATACCATAGGAATTGAGGATGATACTGAGCTAATAGGTTTACAGTATGTTTGCGATGCAGAATATGTACCTACGGCTTCAATATTAAAAAATGAAACTGCAATTAAGTTTACTACCGAAATTCCATTAATAACTGCATCCGTAGATGAAGATAATGAGTTAACAAAAGTGGTTTCAAATCTTGAACAAAATATCCCAAATCCATTTAAGTTTACCACAAGCATAGGTTATGAAGTATTGAATCCAACATATGTATCTATTATTATTTATAACAATAATGGGGCGTTAGTGAAAATATTACATGAAGGAAACCTGCTTACTGGAAAATACTCAGTTGTTTGGGATGGAACTAATGAAGCTGGAATTCGTATGAATTCAGGGATATATTTCTATCGTCTAATTACTGATAATTCGATTGAAACAAAAAAATTATTCATGGTGAAATGATGTTGAGCAATGTATGTCTATTACAAACTCAGGGTTTAATTTAAATAAAGATAAATCAGTACAACAACATGAAATAGAGTATTAACAATATAGGAACTATAAATAAATAATAATGGGGCAACTAATTATTAAGTAGATTGTCTTGATAAAAAATGAATCATCAATTTAAACCGTTTCTCATGCTTAAAAGATAATATTATGGTAAAAAATTACATATTAATTCTAGCTGTTTCAATATTAATACCTTTCAAAATGAGTGCGGAATGGGTATCGCTGAATAAAAACAGAACATCCAATACCCCTCCTGAGGTAACAGTTATCAGTGATGATAATAACAGTACTGTCATAAAAATTGATATAACAGGTTTCAATTTAACAGAATTTTCAACAGAAGGAAGAACTTATCAGTCAGTAGATTTAATGACAGATATACTATCGGCACAAGTCGGTTATCCTGAGCTATCATATATTACCCAGGTTTTGGCTATTCCTGATCAATCAGGCATATCACTTGAAATATTAGAAACGGGTGAGATTCAAACATTCAAAAATATTTATTTGAAGCCTGCTCGTAGTAGTTGGATTGAAGGTGAGCCTGAATCTCTTTATGAGGAAAATCAAGAGGTTTACAATTCATCAAATATTTATCCAAAGGAATATGCTAAACTAGATCCTCCATCTGTTTTTCGTGATTTTAGGCTCACACGTCTCTCATTATTCCCACTCCGCTATTTAGCTGCGAAAAAAGAGCTACAGGCGGTTACCTCCATCACAATAAGGATTAACTATGGTCGTGGAGAAGTAATTAATCCTAAAACAGCATCAAACAAAGCAATTGCCCCTTCATTTGGAAAACTATATCGTAGTTTTATTTCCAATTATCAAACTGTATTAAATAGCCGATACAATGGCGAGGAAACCGGGCGTGATGTTATGTTATGCATTATTCCCGATCAATTTGTGGATAGCTTTGAGCCTTATGCTGACTGGAAAAGAGCTAGTGGTACTGATATTGTTATAACAAAGTTTAGTGATATAGGTGCAAACGCCTATAATGCAACAATAATAAAAGACCATATTACAGATGCTTATCATAATTGGGAATATCCACCAACTTATGTATTGCTAGTTGGCGATGATGGCATTTTTCCTGAAAAAATTGTTAATTACGATTATTCATTTGCCAATGAAGATTATTTCGTTGAAATAGATGGAGATGATTTCTTCCCTGAGATGATGGTAGGACGTATTACCAACCAAAATGATTATCAATTGCAGGTAATGGTTAACAAGTTTATGAAATATGAAAAAGAGCCTTATACTGCAGATACCGAGTGGTTTAAAAAAGGTATCTGTTGCTCAAATAATGATTATGCCTCGCAAGTATATACCAAACGTTTTACTGCCAATGTAATGATAACAGACGGGGGGTTTACTTCAGTAGATACCTTAATGAGTGATGGAACCTGGGGTTCAGGCTGTTCAATGAATGTTAATGATATTAAATCCGCTCTTAATGAAGGACGGAGTTTTTTAAACTACAGAGGTGAAGGCTGGGACGATGGATGGCATGCCAACTGCTATGAGTTTTTAACATCGCATGTATCGTCATTAAACAATGGCGAAAAGCTCACTTTCGTAACCAGTATCGGCTGTGGTGTTGCGATGTTCGACACACAATGGGGTAATTGTTTTGGTGAAGAATGGCTTCAGTTAGGAACAATTGACGCACCAAGAGGAGCCATTGCATTCGTAGGCCCCACTTCTAACACTCACTCAACTTATAACAACCGAATCGATAAGGGGATTTATGTGGGAATGTTTCAGGAAGGAATGGATACTCCAGGTCAGGCACTATTAAGGGGGAAACTATATATGTACAATGTTTTTGGAGATGATCCAAGAGTTGAATACCACTATAGAGTGTTCTGTTTGCTGGGTGATCCAAGTGTTCATATATGGAAAGATGTTCCCTTGGAGGTGAATGTTAGTTATCCAACATCTATTCCGGTAGGTTATAGCCAACCCGAATTTATAATTACATATGCATCTTCTGGGCAACCGGTTCCAAATGCACAGGTTTGTTTAACTGGAGATGATGTATTTACTACCGCTTTTACCGATTCAACAGGTATTGTGTTAATTGATGTTACCCCGGAAACACCAGGCACATTGTCGGTAATAGTTCGTGGAGGTACTGTAATTCCTTATGAAGGAATCATAACTGTTAATCAAACAGCTGAACAAGTTGCTCCATACGAATACCCTGAAATTGTGGACATTGACGGCAATACTGATGGATTGATTAATCCCAATGAAAATTGTAATATTACTTTTACACTTAAAAATTGGGGAACACAAACCTCCAATAATGTTGAAGCTACCCTTTCGGTTGTAGAAACTGAATATGCTGAGGTTATCACTACAAATGCTGTTAGTTTTGGTAATTTGGCTTCAGGTGCTACTTTTACCGGAGAATCATTTCAGTTTTATGTGAAACCCGAATGTCCACTAAATCAAAACATAACACTTAAACTGCATGTTACCAGTAGTACAAGCTCTTGGGAATATACTTATTATGAAAATATAGTAGGGTGCGATATACAATACCTGAGTAGTATTGTTAATGATGAAGGCTCGTTAGTTGTTAATTTCAGAATGGATCCTGGCGAAACAGTTAAATTATTTCTTAATGTGAATAATATTGGTGAAGATTTAGCAAATGACGTAACAGGTGTACTAAGAACAAATGATCCATACATAACCATAATCGACACCACAGCCTCATTTGGAACTATTGGCGTGGGCTCAAGTGTGATGAATTCCGAAAGTCCTTTTATAGTTGATGTTGATATCAATTGTCCAATTGAATACATGGTCGACTACACTTTGAAGCTTACGACACAGAATGGGAATTATCCATATGAAACAATCCTCGATCTTAGTATTCCGGTGGCTACTCCCACAACAACTGATTTTACAGGGCCAGATGCATATGGCTATTATGCATTTTCTGATATTGATACAATTTATGAACAAGCCCCAACATTTGATTGGTTCGAAATTACTTATATAGGTATTAGTAATCATTTGTACCCAGGTAATGATGGAGATTATACAGAGACCGTGGATTTACCTTTTAGCTTTAAGTATTATGGGCTTGATTATAGCCAACTACGTATAAGTACCGACGGATGGATTGCCTTTGGTAGTGGTACACAAACCGCACCATATAATGCTCCCCTGCCAAAAAATGATAATGTAAACTCTATGGTGGCACCATTCTGGGATGATTTATATGATATTTGGGGTTGGGAAGAAGGTGTTATTTCATATTATAATGATGTTGTAGACCATCGTTTTATAATTGAATGGTACTCAATAGGACATGCCGAATACTCCTGGCCACCTAAACAGGAAACTTTTCAGATTATACTATTGGATCCTGACTATTATCCAACTAATACAGGTGATGGCGAAATTATTTTTCAATATGATGTAATTCAAAACCAACACAGCAATACAGTAGGTATTGAAAATCACACACAAGACATTGGACTGCAATATGTTTTCAATGATGATCGTGATGCTACTGCTGCTCGAATTAGTAATGGTGTTGCAATAAAGTTCACTACCGAATTTCCAGTCGTTATTGTATCTGTGGATGAAAATCAGGATCAAGTAAGTGCTGATAAGGGATTATATCAAAATTATCCTAATCCGTTTAAACTACAAACTCGTATTAGTTATTCTGTTGATGAGTCAAATTATGTAATTTTAAAAGTGTATAATATTACAGGGGAATTGGCACGAACACTTCAAAATGGACAACAAGCTGCTGGAAAATATTCAGTTGAATGGAACGGAGTAAATGACTCGGGGCAACGCATGAGCTCAGGTATTTATTTCTATCAACTTCATACTGGAAATACTGTTGTGAGCAAGAAAATGTTTATGTATAAGTAATCAGGCAACTACACTAAATTTTGAACGAAATAAACTATCATATAATAGATAGTATATCAACCTATCTTATTTAAAAGGAAAGAAAATGTATGGTTTTTACATACTATTGGTTTTAATTATCACTGCAACAATTGCGGGTTTAGTTGAATTTATTCGTCATCAAAAACGAATTTATTCCATACCTATCCGCATTCATGTAAATGGTACAAGAGGTAAATCGAGTGTAACCCGATTGGTTGGAGCTGGTTTAAGAGCAGCAGGAATTCCAACTATTACCAAAGTAACTGGAACCTTTCCGCGTTTGATACTTGAAGATGGAACCGAGACTTTTATCCATCGCAAGTCGTTTGCCAATATTATCGAACAATTATCCATTGTAAAATATACAGCAAAAAGAAATGCACAGGCTTTGGTGATGGAGTGCATGGCTCTGCAGCCTCAATACCAGTGGATTACTGAAAACCAGATGATTCACTCCAATTTAAGTGTTATGACGAATGTTAGGATGGATCATGTGGATGTTATGGGACATACATTGCCGGAAATAGCTGAAACCATGGGAAAAACAATTCCAAAAAATGAACATCTGTTTACTTCTGAAAATGTAATCCCTCATACGCTAAAAAAAATGGCTGATAAGCTGAATACAGTATCTCATTTCATTGATATTGAATCAGTAAGTACTGAGGAGATGAAGGGTTTCTCATACATTGAGCATCGCGATAATGTAGCGCTAGCTTTAGCAATTTGTGATCACCTAAAGGTTGATCGTGGAGTAGCATTAAAAGGCATGCACGATGCTATACCCGATGCAGGAGTGTTAATTTGCCATAAAGTAGACGCTTTTCAAAAACAGATGTTTTTTTACAATGCCTTTGCCGCCAACGATCCGGACTCTACACATATGATTTGGCAAAAAATAGATGATGAAATTGGATTTGAAGGTATCCGTATAGTTCTATTAAACACTCGTCACGACAGGCTTGACAGAGCCCGTCAGTTGGCAGAAATGGTTGGTAATAAATTAGCTGGTGAAATAGATTATTTAATGTTGATGGGGCAATCAACAGAAGTAGTAGAAAACATATGCATTGGTTATGGATTATCCAAAACAAAAATTATTAATTTGGGTTGGACAATACCAGCTAAAATTTTCGAAAAAATATTATCGGTTACCGAAAAATCATCAACAATAGTAGCAATTGGTAATATGGGTGGAATGGGGGCTGAAACCGCAGAATTTTTTGAACATAGAAGTGTATAATTATGATAGAATTTGCAATCACTTTAGGTTTAATATTTAGCTTGCTTTCTTACGAAGTTTTCGGACTTGCTGCAGGAGGCATTGTTGTGCCGGGATATATAGCACTTCAGCTATCACATCCCGACAGATTAGTTGGTATTGTTGCCGTTAGTTTGCTAACCTATCTAATTATTAAAGTATTAAGCAAGTATACTTTTTTATATGGTCGCCGTCAAATGGTGTTGAGTTTACTGATTGGAGTTTTTTTGGCGAATTTCTCACGGTACTTCTTGTTGATAAATATTGCCTCAACTACTCTTGAACTTCAGGCCGTTGGTTGGGTAATTCCTGGGTTAATCGCTCATTGGTTTGCAAAGCAGGGTGTATTTAAAACGATAAGTGTATTATTTATAACTTCGGTACTTGTACGATTAATTTTAATATTGTTCTTCATGGGTGCATTGTTGCCCGAATGAGTTTGAAAGTTTGGAAGTTGAAAGTTGTAGAGTTGAAAGTTGAAAGTTGTGAAGTTGAAAGTTGGGGAATAGTTAAGTTAATAGATTATGGTGATACATAGATTTGAAGATATTATATCGTGGCAGAAGTCGAAAGAATTGACAGTTTTAATATATTCTGTTTTTTCAGATAGTCGGGACTTTGGATTTAAGGATCAAATACAGCGTGCTGCAGTATCAATAATGAACAATATTGCCGAGGGTTTTGAACGAAGAACAAATAAGGAATTCACACATTTTTTGTTTATTGCAAAGGGTTCTTGCGGTGAAGTTAGATCTATGTTATACATTGCAAAAGAACTTAATAAAATATCAAATGATGACTTTTCAAAATTACATTCATTATCAGAAGAAATATCAAAACTACTATCTGGTCTTATAAAAACTTTATAAACTTTCAACTCAAAAAACTTTCAACTCAATGAACTTTCAACTAAATAACTCGCAACTATATGAACTTTCAACATTACAAACTTTCAACTTAATAAACTCTCAACTTTTTTCACCCAATGTATAAATTCAGAGCAAAATCTAATTTGGTATTAGGGGTATTGTCGCTTCTGTCGCTACTGGCATTTCTTGCTGTGGAAAATGGCAAAACTGATGTAAAACAAGATTGGTATGCTGAAAAACTCGAAGCGGCACAACTGAGTCAGAAGGCGGCTGATTATTTAAAAAGCATTAGACTGGAGAGAAGCGTTTTTATTGATGATGTAAACGATCCAAATCAAACGGCTTTAATTGGTCAGGAATTTTCATTAATAACTACCGATCGTGGTTACATCGAGGCGAAACTCTCATCAACAAACCCAAATTTTGCTGCAATAATTGTACAATTATTAAAAGATGCCGGTGTTAAAGAAAATGATAATGTTGCTGTTGCAATGACGGGTTCTTTCCCCGGCTTAAATATTGCAACAATGGCTGCTCTTGAAACCTTGAAAATAAAACCAATAGTTATCACTTCGGTAGGGTCATCAAACTGGGGTGCCAACGATCCTTATTTTACATGGTTGGATATGGAACATGAATTAGTTAGTTCAAATATTTTTCACCATAGTTCAGTTGCTGCATCCATCGGTGGAGGAGCCGACATTGGTCGTGGATTAAGTCCGGAAGGCCGTAACCTGATTATTAAGGCAATCGAACGAAATCAAATAGAAACCATAAATGAAGAACATCTGGAAAATAGTATTGCCAAACGAATGGAAATTTATAACACAAAAAAAGATGGGAAGCCAATAGTAGCATTTATAAATATTGGGGGTGGAATTGCCAGTTTGGGGAATTCAATAAATGGCAAACTCATACTTCCCGGTCTTACACCTTTTATTCCCAAGGGAAATTTTCCGGTTGAAGGTGTAATGATTCAAATGGGACAGCAAAAAATTCCGGTAATTCATCTTCTAAATATAAGCCATCTACTTGCTAAATACGGACTACCTACCAGCCCGGTTCCCCTTCCAGAACCTGGAGTGGGTGAAATATTTGTCCAAAAAAAATACAGCATGGTGGTTACATCCGTGGCAACATTGTTTTTAGTAATTGTTATACTCATTGTTTATTTTAGCGAACGTAAACACTACAAACTTGGCACTGATGTTGTCCCCACACTTAAAGGTAGAATAGCACTTGATAGTGATTCTGAAAATATTTTATTGTAATAGAATTAAATAAGTAGGTTGCAAATTATTATTTGCATAAATAATATATAAATGAAAAAGATTCAATTAATCTTGTTGTTAGTAATAGTGGTTATTTATGGCGCGATGGCTCAATCTACAAAAAGAACACAGTATTTGAGACCAACAAATCTTAAAAATAGAGTTTCAACCATTGTTGCAGGTAAAACAAGAAACTATTATTCACTAAATACCGACACGGCATCATCAATATCAGTTCGTGGACCAGGTATGTTACGTGTTCTTACTCGTGGACGGTTTGTTTCAGCAGAAGGTGGTAAAATTAATTATGGAGTTATATATTCCATTGATGGTGGTGATCAGTTAAAGTTTAATAAAAGCAAAGTCGAACGTTCCGAAAAAGCTAGCTATGCTAACGACTCTTTGGGTGTTCCGGGTCAGCTTAAGGTTATGGAAATAGAATTAGGGCGTGGATCACATACCATTGAATTTAAACTTCAGGAAAGTGGAGTACCTGTTGCCGCACGGTATGTTTTTAAACATACTAAAGCAAAAAAACAGGCATGGGTAACTTTTTCTCCAGTAAAACCATCTGAACCAGTTGATTTAGTAACCCGTGAGCGGATTGTTAAATATTACAGGTTCTCTAGCCAAAAACCATTAAAAATTGAAATAAACGGTCAAACAGAATTACAAATATTAACACGCATCGAAAACCATTATAATATGAAAGGGAGGATTCACTATCGTGTTCAGGTAAAAGAAAATGGTGAAGTTGTGAATACATATCAGCTTAGTAGTGTCCGATCTGAAGTAACTGGTTATAAAAATGATGAAACTCTTATTCCCGGGAAGGCTAGTACATTTGTGATTAATGTTCCCAAAGGAAATCACACTTATGAAATTGTACCATTGGATGAAGATAAGAACACATTATTGGGTCGCTTATTATTGCCCAAAAAAGATATCGGAATAGTGAAATAGGAGAATCAGGATTCTTCTTTAAGATGGCAGTTAATGTGCCTAAGGAGTACATATTAAGACTTTTAATAATGAAATACATCAAATTAAATAGTTATTTCTTCGCCCATAAAATTGGATTACTACTATTAGCAATTTTATTTTTTCTTTCGGCAGGGGACACCCTTGCTCAAAAAAAGGTAAAGAAAAAGAAAAAAGCAAAACCGTTTGAGCTAAAGGTTGGTTTGGCTACAACTTATGATGATAATATATTAAAGTATTCTGATAAATACCTGGAACGATTTATGAATGGTGAAGATGAAGGGCGTTTTCATATTAATACTTATGATGATTTAATAGTTAATCCATTACTGGAATTAGAATATACCTTTCGCATTTTTAAAAAACATAAATCAGAGCTATCGGCAAGTTATAGTCCTAAGCTATATACGGTAAACAGTATTAAAAACTGGGATATTAGGAGTATTGAGTTTCGTCAATATTTTGCAAAGCGAGCCAATTTTAAAATCTCATACAGTTATATTCCTTATTTTTATGTTCGTCATTTTAGGGATGACAATTGGATAAATGTTTATGGATATACTTCCGAAGCATTTCAGCCATATTCATTTTCAAAGGACAATTATGGAGGGTGGGTAGAGAATACCTTCTTTAAAAACACAAAAATCAGGTTTACTTTTTATTACTCTATTTATTATCATAATCAACATTACACCGAATATGATAGTAAAAACTTTTTGTATGGAATTAAATTCTATCAGCCACTTCACCCCAAGGTTAGAATTGAATTGGCGTACCAGTTTATTACTTCAGATGCTAAGGGATATGATGCATCAATAAACACACCTGAAACAACCCTTGGCCCTGATGCGACATATGTTGAAGATATTTTTAATCTGAAATTATTATGGTATTTGCCAAAGTTGAAAAAACGCAGTAACCATCTGGATATAAGCTTTGCTTTTATGAAACGATATTATTCTTCACAGTATTCTGCTTTGGTTGATCCACTACATGCTGGGCGAGTTGATAATAATTATCGCATGTATTTTACCTATAAAATCAGTTTGTCAAGTTCGTTTAAACTGTATGCATACTACAATTGGCTAATGAGGGATTCGCATACAAAAGCTAAAATTAATAGTAGTTATGTGTCTGATGAAAAAGATTACAATCAAAATCAGGTTGGGTTAAAAGTGATGTATAATTTTAAGTTTTAATATAATTAAGGAAGCACTTTACTTATCTGCAAATAAAAAATCGAAAATAAATAATAAGTATAAAAAATGAAAAATTTGAAATTGTTTATCTTGTTGATGATTAGCATAAACTTATTTATAAGTTGTGGAAAACCAACAACACCGGAAGATGTTGTGCCGGAAGATAAATCGGGGGGGTATAAAATTGTTAGTCGGTTTAAAACCAGCGGTTACGCGCAGGATATTGTAAAAAAGGATCAATTGGTTTATATAGCACAGGGCGAAGGGGGCTTAATGATTGTAAACGTTGCCGATCCCAATAATCCACAAAGTGTTGCCTCAGTTAGTGAAGGAGTTAGGGGTTATTCCAGCAATATTGCAATGAAAGATAGTGTGGTATATATAGCGGCCGGATCATTTGGTGTAACCGTAGTTAATGTTGCAGATTCCGAAAAACCGGAAGTAACAGCCTCTAATTTATCGATGAAACCAGCAAAAAGTTTACATGTTATGGGTGATTATTTATTTACAGCCATAAGTGAGCAGGGAGTGAAAATTGCTAGTATTAGTTATGCTACCCAACCCGATCCTCGGTCAGGAATATCAACTTCTGGGTATGCCCATGGCGTTGCCAACACTGCCGACAGCAATTATCTATTGGTTGCATGTGGCGAAATGGGATTATCAGTATACAATATTTCATTTTTTGATGATGGATTTGGAAATTATCCACTTATCGGTTGGTGTGATACTCCCGGTTATGCAGAATCTGTAACAGTAATGAGTGATAAGTCTATTGCCTTTTTGGCCTGTGGTACAGCCGGATTGCAAATTATCGACTTTTCCGACTCCACAAATATTTATATCATAGGCAGTTATGATGGAAGCGGTTATGCCAAAGAATTGTTATACAATAATAATCGCATTTACATGACTACTGAAACCGCTGGATTTCAGGCTATAGATGTGAGCGATTTTACCAATCCAACCTTAATTGGTAGCATTGATACAGAATTTGCATTGGGTTTGGAAATGGATGATAATTATATTTATGTAGCAGATGAAGATGAGGGGTTAATTATTATTTCCAAACCAGATTAAATTAATCATTGGCATCAAATGAAAAAAGTATAATGAATAATATACCAGAGGGAAAACAGCGTTTTGGTTTTGTTGACCAGTTTCGTGGTTTTGTTGGCGTACTAATGCTTGTGGGTCATAGTTCCTACTATTTCAATTCCATTTGGAATGATCTGGATCCATTCGACCCACTCTTCTCCTCATGGGGTCAGTTTGCCCTTAGATATATGGGATACCTTTGTGCACCGGGGTTTTTAATGATGGCAGGTGCAATGGTTTGGTGGTCGTACCATAGGCGGGTAGCAAAGGGCACTTCAGATATGAAAGCTCGGTGGCACATAATCCAGCGGGGTATTTTTCTTATTATCCTTCAAATGATATTTGTAAACTCTTCTTGGGGAGGTTTCAAGGTGTTCCAGCCCTGGCATTTGGGAATTATTGCTTCCATAGGTACTGCGATGATACTTCTAACTTTGATAATTAAAATGAAGTGGCAGGTTCAGCTGCTAATTGCCCTTACCATATTGGTGATACATCCTTTTTTGCTGATGATACCCTATAACCCGGATGTTATTTGGAGTAGAGTATTGATGCAAACTTTTATTGATGCAGGAGAGTTTAATAAATATCCCGTATTACCATGGTTTGCACTTGCAACTCTAGGGTCGGTGATGGCTACTGGATGGTTAAGAGAATGGAGTACATACAATAAGCGGATTTATATGAGTTTCGCAATTGCGGCAATAGCATTTTTGTTTGCAGTTGCCATACGAATTGGCCGTGGATGGGGTAATATTTTTACTTACTCCGATTTTGGTTCCTATTCATTTTTTCTTGATCAAAAATATCCACCGAGTTTATATATCAGCTTATTGTCGTTTGCTGCTGTTGTTGCTTTAGTTGGGTGTTTTATAGTCATCGGTAAAATAGCACCTAAACTACTGCAAATTTTTAGCATCCCCGGTAAAGTGCCATTGTTTTTCTATATAACACATCTGGCAATATTGGGAATAGTGGTGAAGCGATTCGGACTGTTTTATCGTGAGGGGGGAGTTATAACTTCTCTTATCGGTGCTGCCATTATGCTTGTAATAATGTTGCCATTGTGCATATGGTTTTATAAATTAAAACGCAGCAGTAATAATTATATCATTAGTTTGATGTAAACATGAAGGAATGAAAAAGAAAAATCACATTATCATAGCAATAATATATTTGCCCTTTCTGTTTTTGGTTTTTTCATCATGTTCGAGCCGTAATAATATTCCCATACTCAACTCCGATTCAACCATTATCTATACACCAAAAAACACAAATGATATATCAGTAAATATTAAACTTTATAGGAAAACTGGGAGCAAGTCGGGCAAATTAATTGATGAAGGAACGGTATTTACAATTAAGGAAAACAGAAATGTTAGAGCAAGGGTTGACGTCGAAAATCCCAATAATAATAGCAAGGAACTTATGTTTCACGTTGATTGGATCGACTTGCATGGTAAATCTGTACATAGGAAACAAGTTGATCTTATTCCTGATGATTCATCCTCATTTATTACCAGCTCTATTTCCATATCACCAGATAAGCGACTTCAGGGGAAATATATTATACGAATTTACCTTTTCAGAGAATTAATTGCCGAGAAGAAGTTTGAATTGTTGCCCGAATCTGATAATAATATGATTGTTAATTCGATTACCAAAGCTAATATCGCATACTATGGTAATAAAAATAAGGCAACAGGAAAGTTAACAGATGAGGATACAGTATTCATTATCAATAAAAAAAGGAGTGTTTATGCAATTGTAGATATAGAGATGGATTTAGATAGTGAAAAGGAAGAACTACCCTTTCAACTAATATGGATTGGGCCAGACAATCATACAATTTACAATAAACAAATCGATATTTTTTCAAACGATTACATATTTGAATTGGCGAGCTCAATCTCAATTTCTCCTAAAAAAAGAATACCTGGAATATACACATTACAAGTATCTTTATTTGGCAATAAAATCGCAGAAAAGAATTTTGAACTCGTTGAGAAATCATTTTGATATCTAAGTGATATTGGCTAATGCTCCACAATTATATTTTTGTTGTCATCAACGTTATATTCGGGTTGAATATTGAAATGATGAATTTCATATTTATCAAGAACATCCTCTATGTTTAATAGGATTCTTTGGAATTCGGTTATTTTAATATCTTTTTTAAGATCGATGTGTGCTTCAAAAAACAGCTCCTTATCATTTAATTGCCATAAATGAACATGATGAATGTTTTCAATCTCTTCAATATCACATACTTTATCACAAATATTTTGTATATCAACTTCTTTTGGTGTAAACTGCATTAGGATTTTAATGGATTCGAGAAGAAGTTTGTAACTTGAAAATATCAGATAAATAGCGATGGCAACTGATAAGATGCTGTCGATTCGATATATGCCGAAGTATTTCATTAAAAATCCACCAATCATAACAGCAATTGAAGTAAGTACATCAGTAAATAAATGGAGATATGCAGATTTAATATTTAAACTGTTCTTGGAGTCCTTGTGTAGAATTATTACGCTTATTAAATTAATAACAATACTCCCGATGGCAAAATATATAACTATATCATAATTTACCATCTGCGGATTAAGAAACCTGTCAACAGCCTCAACAATTAAGTATATCGCTATTGCAATTAAAGTTGCAGAATTAATAAATGCCGATAGTATTTCAGCGCGTTTAAAGCCATAAGTTTGATTTATTGTTGATTTGCGTTTTGCAAGGCGATTGGTGTAATAGCTTAATATTAATGAAATTACATCACTGAAATTATGCAGTGCATCGGTTAATAATGCAATACTTCCTGAAATTACACCTCCAATTATCTGCCCAACAGTGATGATTATGTTAAGCGAAATGGCGATGGCCATATTTTTCCCACTTACTTGGGTCGTTGAATGGGAATGTCCTTCACTCATGGTTTAGATACTATTATGGTAATAAATAAATCTTACTAATTACAACAATAATGATGATGCTGGCAATTAGTAAATATGTATTTACCTGACCAAAGTTTAATGTCCATCCCATCCACCTATTTCGTTTAGGGACAATTACTCGTCTATCGTTCATGTTGTAATAAAAAATGGTGAATTTATAATTATCAGGATTATCAACATCTTTATCGAAATCACTATTCATAGCTTAGGAATTTAAAATAACTAAACTATAAAAGTAAATAAAAAAGGCTGACCATATATGGCCAGCCTCTATTCTTTTAACCCGGATTTAACTACCTGTAACTATTGAAGAGTCATGGTTATGGTAGCTGTGTAAGTATTTGTACCTAAACCAAAATCTTCAATTAGGGTTGAAGTTATGATAAGATTAGTTCCATTTAGGGTTGTTATTGTAGCAACTTCAGGATCATCACCAGGATATAATATAGTAAGAGTTTTCCCATCGTCACTAAGAGTCCAAGTTCCATCATTTGTTGTTTGAGGATCATCAGGATCACATTTACTAGCACCCTCATCTTCGATTAATGTACCATCTGTATTAAATGTAATGAGATCATCTTTTGTACAAGCCTCTACACCCAAAGCATATATATCAGTTATTACAATTCCCTGCACTTCAATTCCCGGATTAATTGTCATACCAGTCACTTTCCAATTACCTGCTGTTAAATATTCAGTTGGTGTTTTGGCTGTTATTGTTGTTTCTTCTTTTTTACATGATGCTAATGTTATTACCAATGCCAATGCAATCACTGATAAGCTACTAAAATATTTTTTCATAGTTTATTATTATTTATATTTGAAGCGCAAAAATACAGCATAAGTGATTGCCTTATATACAAATATTTGTTAAATATCAGATTGTTAAGTCAATTAGGTGTCTTTATGTTCTGAATATAAAAGAGATAATGTAAAAGAAAGTTCTTCACAATGCCAGCATTGCAGAGTTATGTTCTTTAATAACAGAGTTATTCACACCAGAAAGCGTAGTCAGGAGACTCCGCTTAGAGGGGGGATTTGGGTTGAGACAGGTTAGGGAAATATCTCAAAATTAACCAAATATTAGTGGTATAGGAGTCAAATAATACTAGTTAAGGAATATGTTAAAAGTCAGTATAAGAGATACATAGAATTTTACGATTTTCTTAATAAAGCAGCGTTTTTGATGATAAACTACCATTTTTAAGTTATAATTTGTGCTATTATCTATCATTTGTGACTAAAAATATTTTCTTGCTAGGTGAAATATTATTTCATTGTATGGAAAATATTTTTCTTAGTGTAGGAATTTTTTTTCTTAGTATGGAAAATTTATTTCACTTAGGGTGAAATTCAAGAAATAAGGCATAAAAAAAGCCCGTATCCAAAGAGCACGGGCTTTATAGACTGTCAAAATACAGTCAATTTAAAAAAATACCAGGTTAATTTTCACTAGCCTTTTTGAACTTAACACTATTAAGCTGATCACGAAACTCAATACCTGGTCTGAATATAAGGTTCAAACCTTTAATGTGAGTTGAATTGAAGTTATCAGCAGTATCAACTCCATCACTGGAAATTGTACTTCTAAAAGTCCCCAACTCGCCTAGCTTAACAATATTACCCTCAAGTAACAGATCGGGTATAACCTGTAAAAATCCTTCCAACACAGCCATCGTGTCCATCATACTGATGGTTGACTCCCTTGAAATTCTTTTAGCAATTTGCCTAAGGTTTACCACACCTTGGTTTTGAATGTAAGCATAATGCTTACGTGGCTCGAGTGGATCTTGTAGATTCACCCTTTCCATAATTTTAAATTTAATCATAGTTTTAGATTTTTATTTGGTATTAATTAATAATAATTTTTATTGCTGTTTTTTAAGGCAACAGCTTTACCTTTTTTTTATTCTGCTGGTGCCCGAATTCGTATCCAAAATTTCATCATTTTCATCATAATATTGTCCTGTTTTTACATTATAATTTATAAAGGTAAGTATAACTATACCAGATTGGTACGCCACTGGTGATTATGCATAGTTTTGCGCAATTTTGCACCCCAAAAGATGATTTTCAGGCTCCCCATGGACCATGTTTTTATAAAAATCGATGAGAAATTAGTGTTGAGATTTAGGATGAGATTGAGAGGTTTTTGAGTTCTTACAACCACCCATTTTGGTTATTAATTTTTCAGTATTTTTTGATTGCAATGTTGGGAAAAAGTAATAGGTTAGGTTGAGATTAAGGTTAAGATTTCCATGACACAAGGCTAGCTATTCCCATTTAGGATAGTATATAGTTTTCCTACATCAAAAACCAGTTTAACTCCCTGCCTGCCGGTTTAACTCCCGTAGGCATGTCAGGCAGGTGAGGAAATAAGGAAGGCCAGTGCATCAGCTGACCTGCCCGACGAACAAGTTCTTGGTCAGGAGGGCGTGAGAG
>JABMPH010000137.1 GCA_013203805.1 Bacteroidota bacterium
GTTCCTCCAAAATCAATAATCTTTTTATTGTCATTATCTACTTCCGAGATGTTGAAATCGGGAACTATATTTATATTTTTTTGTTCGAGTAACTCGCCTAGCATTTTGGTGGCTCTTGGTTTTGTAAAAGCTCCTGGTAAAGGGGTTACGTAGGTAATATCTACTTTATCTCGCATTCCTCTCTCTGTAAAGAAGGCGTCGGCGAAAAACACAAACTCAAGTGGTGCAACAGGGCATTTATATGGTAATTCGGTAATATTAACTACTAATTTACCGCCTTTCCATGTTTTAAAAAAATCGGCCAGTGCAACTGCACCGTCAATAGTATAAAAATCAAATATTTCCTTGTACCACAATTTTCCCTTAAGTCCCTCGGTTTCTTCAGGAGCAGTTCTTGTGCCAGTAGCAATTAACAAATAATCGTATTTAAGTGAAACACCATCAGTCAAAATTACTCTGTTATCTTTTGGTTCGATTTTGTCAATTTCTGAAAAAATAACATTCACACCTACAGGGAAGAAATCGTTTTTTGGTTTTACAACATCACTTTTTTTGTAAATTCCAAAGGGGATAAACAAAAAACCTGGCTGGTAGTAGTGGGTTTTAAACTGATCAACTATGGTTATATCCCATTCAGTACGAGATAGTGTTTTGCGCATTTTGTTTGCCATCATTGTGCCAGCAGTTCCAGCACCTAGAATTAGTAATTTTTTCATTAATTTTATATTAATATATTATTACACGTTTAAATTCAATATCTTTGAGCAGGCAAAGTTATATCTATAAACCTAGATATAAGGAATTGATAATATGACATATATCATGAAAAGTTGTAAAAACGGTAATTTAGAATGAAAACAAGTAACGAGATTGAATCATGTAATTATTGCATTTACAAGAAACTTCTTTTCGATTCTCTTAATGATAAGGAATATCAGGAAGTGAATAATTCCAGAACTGAACACGTTTACAGTAGAGGGGAAATAATAAGGAAGGAAGGTGACCCTATTAATTCCTTTTTATACTTGAGAAGTGGACTTATTAAGCTTTTTAAAACAAACAAAAGTGGTAAGGATCACATACTAAGTATTAATAAACCCGGTGACTTTATTAGCTTGCTTAGTATTTTTTCTAATTCGGTTTACAAATATTCAATAACTGCCATTGAAGAAACCAAGGTGTGCGAAGTTGGACTTCCATCTTTGCAAAAAGTAATTGTTTCGAACAGTGCGTTTGCATTACGAGTATTAAATAGAATGAGTAATGTTTCAGATGATATTATTGAAAGTCAATTTGAGATCAGACAAAGACAAGTTAAGGGTCGGATTGCATATTTTTTGTTGTTTTTAGCCGATCGTATTTATCATGGTCGCGAATTCCGTTTGCCAATTACCCGCCGTGAAATAGGTGAACTAATTTCAATGACAACTGAAAATATCATTCGCACACTCTCTGAATTTAGAAAAGATGGTATTATTTCAATGGATGGTAAGATTATTACTATTCTCGATTACGATAGACTGCAGAGTATTTCTAAAACGGGTTGATCCTTGTTGGTATTATACCAACTAAACATCAAAATGCGCTGTTAAATCTTCACCTTTTTAGTTTAATCTTCATTGGAGAATATTTCCGTATCTATGGATATGCAAATATTTTTCTAATTTGCTAAAACAAAAAATCTATTGATTTAAGAAGCGCATTCTGAAATTTAATTGGTATTATTATCGAAAACTATTGAGATCACAAAAAAAGGGAACACACCTTTGCTCCCTTAATACTATCTAATTATTAATTTCTAACAACCCCCCTCAGCAACGGTCGACTTCTTACGTCTATTAACCGTTATTGATGTTTTTTCTGTATCATCTTCATCTTTAATAATATTAACATTTGCAGCTATTTCCGCATAATCAAAGTCGGCTGTGCCGAGTAAATAACCATCATCGCCATATGTGTCGGCAAGGTTGTCTTTCCACAATGCATAATATTGATAACCACCCATCAAACATTTAACATTGCTAAATCCAAGCTGCCTGTATACCATCCATGGGCCATTTGCCTGTAGCTGTGTTTCTCCATAAATTAAAACACAAATTCCTTCTTTCTGTAGCTTTTTTAATCGTTTGATATTGTCCTCGTTAAGAAGTTCAACAGCGCTAATATTTTCAGCTCCTGGAATATGTCCTCTACTAAAGTCAAAAGTGTTTCTAATATCAATAAGGATAACAGTATCAACCGCTCCCACTATTACGTCTTCAAGCTCGTATGGTAATACATAACTGTCGTCCCAAGCAACTAATTCAACTGTTTCAGTAGGTGTAAGGATATATTTAAGTCTAGGATTTGTTATTGTTAACAATCCAATAATTATTACTATTACGAAAATGGTTAATGTAATTAAGGATTTTTTTGGATTTAGCTCGTGTACATGCATGATTAATAGTTTATGGATTATTGATTAACATCCGCCTTCAGCAACAGTTTCTTTTTTCTTACGTGTAATATTTACTTCTTGCTTCAAATCCGAATTGGTTGATAGTTCAACACCTGTAAAATATATGCTGGCACCTTTTCGGAAATTATAAAGCTCGAATTCTGTTATAGGAGCAGATTCGGAAGGTTTTTGTGGTTGAATAATTGTGCGTATCCAACAATTAAGGCCGCCTTTCATAACGTAAACATTATTGTATCCCATTCTTTTTGCTATAACCCATGCCTGATCGGCTTTTATATCGTCATCTGATAAGAAAATAGTATTCACATCTTCAATGTTCAAAATATCATTTGCATCATTGGTGAGGATGCTGTCAATTGGTATATTAAATGAATTTGGTAATGAGAATGCTTCAAAATCGTAATCCATACGAACATCGACTAACTGAAACAAAGGATCTTTTTCGATTATCATTTTAGCAACCTGATCAGTACTTATATATCTGGTTGGTTGTACTATATCCCACATTAGGTTTTCCGGGCTTTCTTGAACATAGTTAGTTTTTTCAGGAAGAAATAGTAGACCTCCCGAAAGAGCAATTAACAACCCGAATAGTAAATAATAATTCTTATTCATGACTACTAAAATTTATAAGGGGTTATGTTTTTTCTTACTTTCTTTTCAATCAACCAGGTAAAATAAAATGCTGCGATCGCAATTATTACAAAGATGAAGGTAATTAGTTTGTTTGATATTCCAAGTACCTCACTAATAGTAACATTACCCAGATTATCACTATTGTAAAAATCTTGAATGTATGGAAATATTTCAGAAAAGATAAAAATTCCCAGAAACAATCCTAACGTAAATACTATTGCATCAATTTTTCCAATGGCAATTGCTGTAAAGCTTGTTCCCGGACAGAATCCACCGATGATAAATCCACTACCCATAATTATAGCTCCAACTATCATTGGAGTTACAAAAGTTGGTAGAATATAAATCATATTGATATCAATCCAACCCATATAATCAAAATACTCAAGCCCAATCATGGCTACAATAACAGCAGTAAGAAATACTCTAAGTACAACAAAGTTATATCCATAAAAAACACCTGCCATGTTTCTTGAAGAAGAAAAACCTGAGGCTTCCAGAATAAATCCAAAAGCAATACCTATAATCAAAGCGATAATGAAATCCCATCCGCTTGCGATTAGTTCTAAAGGAATTAATGGTCCCATAATAGTTTAATTTATTAAATCCATAATTTTCTAAAAAAATAAGCAAAGACATATCCGGTACCAAATAAAAATACCATAACCAGAAGTCCTCCAAATGATGAGGATGCAGTTCCACTTAATGCAGCACCGCTAGTACATCCACGACCTAACTGACTTCCAAATCCGAATAATATACCTCCTATTGCTGCTGCAATCAGTCTGGTTTTTTTTGTAATTTTTGGCGAATGTTCAACTCGAAGATTTTTAACTCGACCAAATAATGCTCCTGAAAGTAAACCACCAATTAGTACGCCAATCGACTCATATACAAGCCAGCTTGACATCGGGGAATGATCAGAAGAAATATACTTACTATAGAACGAGTGTGATTCGGCATGTGTTGGGGCTACTTTATCAACGGTAGTTACAACAGCACTTTTAATGGCGCCACTTGCACCCAATCCTCTCCCGGTAATGTAAAAGGTAACTAAAACTAAGATACCTAACAAAACTCCTCCAAAGTATGGGTTGATATACTTTGGGATTTGCTTTTCTTTAGTTGTTGAATCCATTTTATGATTAATTTATAATTATCAATATAAGAATCTGGTTATTTGTCCCGCATCTACCATAATAAAACGGAAAATCAATCCTCCAAATAGTACAAGTAATGATGGAATCCAGATTGGAATTTTATAACCTCTTAACTCAAGAATTTCAAGTATAACTGGAATAATTAAACCAAGGATTACTACAAACCCCCAAAAAGCGGTTGTAAATTCTCCACCAAGGAATAGTTCGGCGGCCTCAATTTTTACTGCCGATCCTGCTAAGAATCCCATGAAAAGATGAACGATTAAAAATAATTCCACACCTATCAATACAATGTCAATCTTGGTAAGTACTGAGCGCTCAAAATGACTTTTCGACATCCAAATTATTGCTGCTAAACCGGTAGATAATCCCGACACTAAAAATAATGGACCTAGAATACTGGTGTTCCATAGTGGCCTTGCATTAAATGCTGATAATAGTATTCCTGTGTAAACACCCAATATTACAGCTAAAGCCATCATTGCCCATGCTAGTGGTTTTCGGTTCTTAATAACCAGATCTTCAATTTGATCAACAAATTTTATTTTCCAATTCCAGCCGGGAATTAATTCTTTTATATATGAAGCTGCCCATAACATTGAAAGAGGTGTAATAAGCATTAAAGTCCAGGCACCCCACGACATAGGTGATTCAATACGAATAGTTGTATATAATCTCCAGAAAAAGAGTTGGTGTTTAAGGTCTAAGAAAAGGGCAAATAACCCCAAAACCAATGCCACCGGAACTAGGAATGTTGCCCATTTTACTGTGGTTGGCATCTCTTTTTCTTTTCCTAGTATTGTAAATAGACCAGCAAAAAACATTATTCCTGCTGATACTCCTCCAAGATATAAATATACAGGTATTTCCCAATGCCAAATGTTTAGAAAAGGGTCTATATTTGGGATATTACGTCCGCTAATAAATAATTCTTCTTTCATATCTATACTTGATTAAGTAAGAAAAAATAATTGAGGTTTTGTTCCTGCTTCAGGTGCTAACACTTTCCATGTTCTGTTTTTTAGAGCCAGAGAAACATCACTATATGGATCTTCCAAATCGCCAAAATGTAAACATGATGTAGGACATACATCAACACATGCTGTATTTAGTCCTTTTTCCAAACGGTGTTGGCAGAATGTGCATTTGTCGACGTATCCATCGGGATGTGAGTATCTTGCGTCGTAAGGGCATGATTCAATACAGGCACCACATCCAATACACTCATTGTGTGTAACCATAACTATTCCACCCTCAACTATATGACTTGCTCCTGTTGGGCAACATCTTACACATGGTGAGTTTTCGCAATGATTACAACGTTCGGAACGTAATTCAATTTCCACATTTGGATAACTGCCATTAACGTTTTCTACAACCCAATCGCGGCAATAACCGTTTGGAACGTTATTTTCTGTTTGACAAGCAACTACACAGTCGCTACATCCTACACATAAGGCCGTGTCTATAGCCATTCCGTATCTCATACGTCATCCTCCTTTCCTGGGTCAGTTGTTAAAAATGTAACAAAATTTCCTCTCATTCCTGTACCTCCCATCATTGGGTCGGTCATTATATTTGTAATTAATTCTGAGTCACTGGCACCTCGTCCATATGTACGAGTTAGCTTTTTGTTTGTATGCCCAAAACCATGAACCATATAAACTGAATCCCATCTTATTCTTTCTGTAATTCTTACTTTAATAGGAAAAGTAGATACTACTCCATCCTGGTTTTGCAACCAAATTTCCTGATCTTTTTTCAGATTCCATAATTCGGCAACCTTTGGATTTACCCATACTGCATTCTCGTTCATAAGATCATACAAGTTTGGATTGTTAGATGTACGTGAGAAGGTATGCATTGGTGCTCGGCCATATATTAACCGATAGAAACCTTCTTCAGGTTGAGGATGTTTTGTGAAATTTGGCATGGGATCAAACCCATGATCTTCAAACTCGGTAGAATATAGTTCAATCTTGCCGGTATTTGTTTTAAATTCATAGTCCTCACCATCTGCAAGGTACAATGGGCCAGATTTACGATCGAATTTTTTAATACCTATTTTTTGCATTTCCTCAAGTGAGGTGCCCAGTTTTTTCAATTGCCAATCCAATACTTCTTCATAATCATCATAATCAAAGTATGCACCAAGACCTAGCCGTTCACCAATCTGCTTTGCAATCCACCATGAAGGTTTCGTTTCATATTTAGGTTCAACAGCAGGCATACGGAGTGCAATATTTGGCTCACGATGAGGAGCCGAGCGTATTGTGTCATATCTTTCCAGATAAGTACATTCTGGGAGTATAACATCAGCATATGCTGTTATATCCATTGGCATAGTGTCCACAACCGCTAAAAATTCGATTGATTGTACAGCCGTTTGAAAAAGCTCCTTATCAGGAATTGTTAAGGGTAGGTTTGTGCCAGCAACCAACCATGCTTTAATTTGATGTTTATATTCGTATTCGGGAATTGAAGCTTTTAATAATTCGGTTGTAATTCCCATTGCTGAAAGTGGATATTTCCCATCCAAATTATCTTTCCAATCCCAACGAGGATGAGGATATTTTGGGTGTGGGTATTTTGGAACTGATACAGCTTCTTTAAAATAAAAACCACCACGTTTTCCCCATGATCCAAGTAGTGCATTTAGAATTGCAATTGCTCGTTCGCGCTGGCTATCATCACCATACCAAACAACATGTCTTCCGGGATGTACAATAACTGAAGGTGAAGCATTAGCCATTTCACGAGCCGTTTTCCTAATAATATCTGGTTGAATGGTTGTAATACCATACGCCCATTCGGGTGTCATATTTTTTACATGTTCTTTGAGTTGATCAAATCCCATGGCATATTGTTCTACATAATCCTTATCGTAAATATCTTCATAAATAAGAACATGTATCCACGAAAGTAATAATGCCAAGTCGGTTGCCGGTTTAATGGGAAGCCAGTATTTCGATTTGCTCGCAATTGTGCTAAGTCGTGGGTCAACAGTGATTATTGTTGCACCACGATCAATAATTGTTGAAACTTCCTGAACTTGTCCGTTATGCATATTTTCACCAATGTGTGATCCTATTAACACCAGGCAATCAGTATCTCTAATATCAGTTGGTTCGGGAGAACCTATCCAGCTACCAAAGGTAGCTGAAAATCCAACTTCGCGTGGTCCACGGCATTGTGCCCATGCTGGTTCACCTTCATTATCTGAACCATAGGCGTGCAACAGGTGTTTAAAATGTGCTCCTGGAGCCCCGTGATTAAATAGAGCGGATGACTCAGGTCCGTAACTATCAGCAACACCTTTCATTTTTGATGCAACTAAGTCAAGAGCCTCACTCCATGAAGCTTTTCTAAATCCTTGTTTACCATTTACTGTCTCTCTGATAAGAGGCGTTTTTAACCTATCGTTATCAGTATACATTCCAACGCCACCAGTACCGCGAGGACAAAGTCTGCCATTACAATGCGGATCCTCTTTGTTACCTATTATTTTTCTAATATTGTTGTTTTTATCAACATATGTCCATCCGGCACATTTCCAAAAACAAACTTCGCAGTATGTTGGAAACGAAGTCATCTCTTCGTCGCTGACGGGATATTGTGAACTTGATGCCTGGGCCTTGCTAACTCCATTCCAGTTTAAGGCACTAAGCCCTATCGCTGCTGCTCCTGCACCAGCGGCTGAAACTTTAATAAAATCCCTTCTTGTTTTCATCAGACCTTATTTTTTTGCTTAAAAAGCTATTAAATCTATATATATGATTATCTACATATATAACAACGGCAAAAATATATCCAAATTCACTAATAAACTACTGTTTAATATAGTATGGGCTGATAATGTAAAGGGCTGAAAATAAAGACTATAAATCATCAATGGAATTTTGTGATATATATCATAAATTCATAATAAACAGTAAAACAAATAGTTACAACGCTAATTTAAACTCATAATAAATTGAGATTTAAGAAATCTTGAAATTTGTAAAAAGCTATAAAACAGGTTAATAAGACAGTTTAGAAGCTGTCTAAATAAAGTGTTTACACTAATGCTGAAATTTGATCATTATTTTTAGGATGAAATTTGAAATAATTATCTTCCCCGCTACAAACTATCGGGTATCAACGAAGTATTTCTTTATTTTCGACCAAAGTGAGGG
This sequence comes from Bacteroidota bacterium, assembly GCA_013203805.1. Taxonomy (GTDB): domain Bacteria; phylum Bacteroidota; class Bacteroidia; order Bacteroidales; family F082. The sequence goes on from JABMPH010000137.1 coordinate 8,430, forward strand.
AATCTAATTTAAAAGATTCATCAGCTCTCATAGGGATCAATGTATCCGGATAATTTTAGTTCCTTATTGTTACTGAAATTATAGTTTTATTGATTTAAAAAGGTGTACTCTTTCCTAATTTTTAAATTCTCGAGATTATAACTTTGGAAAGCTACATCGTAATTTAATAATTAGTACTTTTATAACAGTTTTTATATAAGCAAACTCCAAAGGTTATTGCACCTATTGCAACTATTGCTAAAACTATTTTATGATATATAAAGGTAGAAATACCGGCGCAGCAACCAAAAAAGCCGGCTATAATAATAAAAAGGTATGTAACAAAACCAATGGCAGCAAATGCAAGTGCTGAATTTACGAATAATTTTAGGCCTACTTTCATGATATTTTATATTTAAATGATTTATGTTATGATAAAATCTACATTGTTATATATGAAACAAATATATGATTTTGTGTACTGTAAAGGGTGTTTTAAAATGAGATAAAAAATTGATTTAGAGGAGATAAATGATAAATAAAAAGGAGATAAAGAGATGTAAAAAAAGATGTAAACAATGAAAAAAAAAGTGACAAAAGTCACATAATAAAGGTTGAAAATATGAAAGTAAAGATTAACTTTGTGATATGGAAGACTGCGAATATTGTAAAATAAGATCGAAAGCTGTGGAGGTATTAAAAACTGAAGAGGTTGTTATTCTTCAGGAGAATTGTGCGGAAGTGGAGTTAGACGCGGATGAAATTATTATTAAGGAGGGCTCACTTTCATCACATATTGGTTATTTGAAAGAGGGGCTAGCTAAAATTCATAAGCGCGGAGTAAAGGGAACTGATCAAATACTTAAAATACTTCAGCCTGGTTCTTACATAGGGATGCAAACCGTTTTATCAAGTAAAATTCATCAATACTCAGCATCAACAATAGAGAAATCAAAAATATGCTATATTGATATAACATCGTTTAAACAGCTTATAACTAAAAATGCTGACTTTGCAAATGAGTTAATTCTTTATTTATGTAGAGACGAACTTACGTACTTCACAAGATTTGTAAATGTGCATCAAAAGCAAATAGATGGTAGGTTGGCTGATACAATATTATTTTTCTCAGATGAAGTAAATAAGAGTCGGAAGTTTAAAATTCCTCTTAAACGTAGTGATTTAGCAGCTCTTGTTTGCTCAACGCGAGAAAGTGTAACTAGGGCAATTCGAGACTTGTCAGATATCGGAACAATAAAGGTTAAGGGAAAAACCTTTGAAATTCTTAATTACGAACTACTGAAGAAAATAAGTGAAAAGGGTTAGTCCCTCTGTCAGGGCAAAAAAAAACTACCCAATTTGAGTAGTTTTAATGGAATAGTTTCCAACGAGAAAAATTAATCTTACCTACATCTGCACTTGCTTGAGTTGGCTAAGTTGATCCTTATTGATATTATAATTTAGTATCAACTTTTCGATAGTAGGAGTGTCTATTCTAACGATAGTAGTTTTATTAAGTTCATAAAGAATCTCAACAAACATATTTGGTATTAAATACAATTTTATATAATTATCATTATTTTGACGTGTAAGCAATTCTTTACCTGAATTAATAACCATTACTACCTGTTCGGTCTTTGTTAGACTTTTAAAGTTTTTTTTAGTTATTGTATCCATAGCGATATGAATTTTGGTAAAAATTTGGCGTGGTATAACTTTTGCAATTAATGATTGTGGTTTTTTTATTAGAGGTATAACCTGATATCTCTTAAATTACCAGATTATACCTACTATAATTCAATTTAGCATCCTCCATCTGATGAGTTACTCTTGACTTTTTTTTCAGTTGAGACTCCGGCCTTTGTTTCAAACTTATTGCCTAAGGCTTCCCACTCTTTATATGCACCATCGTAAACTTTAACATTTTTCCAGTCCACAATATTAGTTAATGCAACATAAATTACCGCTGCGATAACTCCCGTATTACAATATACTACAATAGGCTTATCAGCTGAAAGTTTATATTGGGCTACAAAATTCTCTATCTCAGCTTTATTTTTAAAACCTTCGGTAGCATTAAGTACTTCTTTATATCCAATATTTATGGCTCCTGGAATATGTCCATCACTTTTATCTGATGTGCCATCGAATTCTTCAGTTGTACGTGCATCAATTATAGTTGCTTTTCCACTTTTTACATAAGCTAAATCTGCATAAATTGCATTATTAACTTTTGGAGTAAACGTTGCTTTTGTAATTTTTGTTGGCATTTTTGTTATGGGCACACGAGATTTCCTCCATTGATCCATATCTTTTTGTAGAATTTTAACATTTGGAGCACCTAAATATTTAAGTATCCAATAAACTCTGGAAGAGTATTTTTGTGATCCACCATCATAAACAACAATCGTTTTTGTTTCACTTACTCCTTTTGATCCGAAAATAGCCGCAAGTTTTGCAGGGTCTTCTATAAGGCCCTCAACTTCGGTTTCATTGTATAATGATTTATGAGGAATATTTACAGCATCTTTAATATGAGTTTTCGTATAGCTGTCAGCTTTGCTGGCATCAACAACAATCATATTCTTGTCTGTTTTTAACATTGTCATAAATTCAGCTGCACTTATTATATCACCTTGCGCCATAAGACCGGATGAATATATCAATACAACTAATCCTGATAATAATATATTTCTTAGCTTTTTCATTGAATTATTATTTTTAGGGATTAAAATTTGGCCTGAACCTGAATCATAAATGCATCATTATCATACTCATTTGAAACGCCAGCAGTTTTACCTTCCGAATTATACAAATAGTTTGCCTGTACTCTTGTCCAATCGTTTATGAAGTAATTTAACCCAAATGTAAATGTGTTTTGATCATATGTTTGTATGCTACCCTGGTATGAATATGCAGTTCCATCCGGATTGTAGGTTTCATATTTTACAATTGGCTGGAGATTCCATGGAGTCATGTACATTGCTGCTACCCAAAAACCATCCTTATCATAAGTTGGAAGTGTTGCAGCTGTTGTAGCCTTACCTCCACAACCACCGCCACCTGCGATTTCACCTATATCCTGACCCATTAGGTATTCACCTTGGAGCATGAAATTCCATTTTTCAAATGTTAAATCAACAGCAGTTCTTGTGCGTTTTTTTTGTTCATCATTAATATCTTTTGTACCAACAAAACCGGTACGATAGCTACCTCCAACTTTTAACCATTCAAAAGGGGCTATTACTAATCGTGCAGCAATATCTTTATTACTATTATCATCAATAGTATTAATTCCTGTTCCATTAAGTATGGCAATTTTATAGGAAATTAAATCAACGATTCCAAATAGTGAATCTGAACTACCAAGAAACATAAGTCCCATATCACGGAAAGGGGCAGCAAGTTCATTTACTGCGGTTGAGCGGTTAATTGTATGTAATGCAAAACATGGAGTATTTAATTCAAGACTGAAAGGTGATTTAAACTGTCCAAGTGAGAATTTTAAATATTTACCAAATGGAGCATAAGTCACAAATACATCAAGTAAATATGGACTGCCACCTGATAATCCAGGACTAAATTCAGCCATTACATAATAACTTACATCGTAAGGTATGGAACCAACGATTCCTACTCGAGCTCTTTTAAAGAAAAAAGTGCTAGGTTTAATTGGGTCTCCATTGGCTTTGTCACCAAAAAAATACGAATTAAATTGTGGTTGTATATATCCAACAATTTGAGGGCCATCATCTGATGTTGTCTCAACACAACCTTGTGCAAATATTGAGTTTGAATTAACAACAGTCAGTAAGAATAATCCAATAAGTAAAATAACTTTTTTCATGTTTACCGGTCTTTATAGTTATGCTAAAGTGAAAAAAAATTCTGCAAACACTTAATATTTTTAGAGTGTTTGCAGAATAAGTAATAATAAATTTATTTAGAAACTTCGTATCCGTAACTGTGGTAAGGAAAATGCCAGTTTGGTTTACTTGCATCATGTAATGCTTGATAACTCAATCCGTTTACACCATAACCAATACTTTTTACATTGTACCCTAATACATTCAACCATGCAACAATAAATGATGATGTTTGACCTGTGAAGCAATATACTAAGTTATTCTCTGCTTTCAATGCGCTAACAATGTCACCGGCTAAAGAAATAGGTTTGTACTGATATGCACCTGCAAAGTGACCTAAAGAAGTATATTCTTCTGTAGTCCAGTAATTGTATATTGAAAAGTCAGCAGGAGCTGCAAGTACGCTGGTATCTGTAACACTCCACTCTGAAATGGCAAGCATTTCATTAACTTTATCAGCAAGAATAGTAGCTCCATCAGTTGAAGTTGTTGTCCAAGTTGGAAGGGCGTTTACAGGTAGGGCTGGAGAAGCAGTGTTTACCCAGTTCGCATTACCAACAGCTTGATCACTTATTTTTGAAGACCATTTGTCAAAAGCACTGTTAGCTGACCAACCAGAGAAACCAAATTTTGAAACTTTTGCATTAGGAAATCCTGATAAACGTAATGCCATAACAGCACGTCCTGCTGTTTGTCCTGTGTAACATACAACAAGAATTTTTGCATCGTTATTGTTTATTGCTTGAGCTTCAGTTACAACATTGGCAAGAGCTACATTTACAGAGCCTTTAATATGACCAAGAGCAAAATCAGCGGCACTTCTGATGTCAAATACAACCCAATCTGGGATTGAATAACCAGCGGCGGAATCAACAATACCGACAGGAATAGCAGTTGTGAGTGTTGGGTCAATTACCCATCCATCAAGTAATGTTGGAAGATCCAGATTTTGGTTAACCATGTAAGTTGAAAGTGTTGTGAAATTACCTGTTTCAGCAGGGGTTGGATCATCGTTGTCGTCTTTACAAGATGTTAAAACCAATGCCGGGAAAAGCATTGCAACTAAAAAATAGCTTAATAATTTTTTCATTTTTAAATAATTTAAGTGTTAGAATTAAAATTCAATTTTGTTGATGTTAATTTGTTAACAAAAGTAAATGTTCATATGTACCTAACTATATTAAAACATTGTAATAGCTTAGGTCAAAAAGTGTAATTTGACATAAAATAATATGACGCAGCACGAAAAGTTTACATTATTCGTACATTTGCCGCAAATTTCTAATTACATGAAGCAATCAAATCCCCCGGCTAGTTGTATTGTTGAGAATCCTCAAACGGATTGTTTTAGTGTATTAACAGATGAGGAGAAAGAATTACTCGACAAGAATACTATAACCATTGAATATAAAAAAGGTGAGGTTATTGCTAAGCAAGGTTCATTTGCATCGCATGTAATTTTTCTTAAGTCGGGATTAGTCAAAGTATTTATTGGAGGGCAATCAAAGGATCTTATATTAAAAATGATACCTGAAAATCACTTTATTGGGCTATCCTCTATTTATGAAGGTAATACAACTTTTATATACTCAGCCTCAACATATGTAGATTCAGTTGCAAGCCTGATTGATGTAAATTATTTTAAAAGCTTAATGCGTAAAAACGGGCAATTTGCCTATAAAATGGCTAATATTCAAAATGAGAATGCAGCTCAGGTTTATGGTCGTTTTTATTGTTTAACCCGCAAGCAATCTGGAGGTTTAGTTGCCGATTTAATGTTATGTCTGGCAAACAGGGTTTTTAAATCCGATAAGTTTTGTTTGCCAATTTCAAGAAGTGATCTTGCTGATTTAACTGGTTTATCAATTGAAAGTGTTCTTCGAATTATGAAAGAATTTAAGGCGGAGGGATTAATTGATACCAAGGGTAAGCATATAGAGATACTTAACCCTGAACAGCTTGATAAGATATCAAGATTTGGTTAATAAAAAAAGAGGCCTAAGCCTCTTTTTTCGGTCGTTTTGGTAATATTAATTAATCTTACTAGCATCCACCTACTTCGCCACCATCATCATGTCCTAGTTGGTCAAGATTTTTTTCAAATTTTTCAGGAAATGTCATTTCCCACTTCTTCCAACCATCCATAAGGTATTTTACATTTGTAAAACCTAGTTGTTGTAGTGTTTGAGCGGCTAGTATGCTTCGTTTGCCTTTTCTACAATACAGTATTATTTCCTCATCTTTCTCAGGCATGTATAACATTGCTTCTTCCCAGAATTTATCTTTGTTAATGTTAAATTCGAGTATGCCACGTGCCATATTAACCGCACCCGGAATATAGCCCGCATTATATTCATTTGGTTCTCGAACATCAATAAGCAGGATCATATCTCCATTGTCGATTTTTTTATCTAATTCATCTGCACTTATTCCATGGGTAGTAAGTTGTGCTTCGGCCACCATCTCATCTACAGTATTGTAATTGGCTTGCTGCTTGCACGACACAAAAATGGCTAGTAAACAAAACACACAAATAGTTTTTAAAAATATATTATTCATTGTTTTTATTTTAAATAATTTATAATGTAACACAGTAAAAAGCATCACAACTTTTTCTTCTTTTTTATATTTGATTTTGGATTAGTTATTTCATGTTTATAGTGATCTCCTTCTTGTCCCCGAAGCTCTTTTTTATCGACCTTTTCTTCGGTTTCTTTAAGTGCCTCAATTACTAAATTTTTGATTTTCTGATGACCACTATTATATTCTTCATCATCAACAGGTTTGATTTTCATGCCAGCTTCTTCAACAGCTTCCATAACAATATCCTTAACCTCATCATCATCAACAATCTCCCAGCCGGTTATCATGGCATTAAGATTTGATGTTACTGTGTGGCCTGTTGTTATTAAGTAAAGGTGGATTATTAAAAATGTTAGTAGTAAATAAGCTACAAAAGTGTGAATTATTGCTATAGTTTCCAGACTATTCATTTCAAAACCGGGTAGGGGATAATTGAAATACATATACAGCAATCCTGTTATTACCATTATTGGAATCAGAAGTATCTTTAATGCAAAATAAGTTATTCGTTGAAGAGGGTTTAACTTGCTTAGGGTTCTCTTTTTTGTTGGATGTGGTGCATGTGTAAAAATACCGGTAATGTAGTAATCAATTTGTGCACGCATATTTTTTATGGTAGGCAAATAGTGTTTCCATTCATCGGTAGTTATATGCCAAAAAACAGCAAACACAATTAATATCATAAATATCCAAGCTGTTGTGTTATGGATTTTTACAGCGGACGCATAACCTATAAAATCAGTTGTACCATGAATTTCAAATCCTGTAAATATTAAAAGAAGAATTAAAATTGTTTGACCCCAATGCCAGAAACGCTCAAATCTTTTATATAAATATACTTTTTTCATTTTTGATCCTCCGAAATTTTACATTTATCTCTGAAAACTATACGACATAATAAATGGAAGCCAACACCAATTAAGCTGGCCAATATGAATGATATTCCTGCTGTTTCAACAATTGGATTAAAATCTCTTCCCGGCAGGTAAAAGTCATTTAAATTGGCAAGCCTCCCCCTTGGTCTGGTATGGCAATCAATACATTTAAGCGATTTATTGGCAGGGGAAACCTGATGATTGAGAGGCCAGTACATTTCGGTTTCTATAAATCCATATGCTCCACTATATGGTAATCCAACATATTCCATTCCAACACGAGATGCTTTATCCCAATCAAAGTCAAGCCAGTATGCGCCTTCTCCTTTTTTTGTATCCCATAATTTTGGTTGTATTAATGTCATGTTTATTGTGTCATAAATTTGTTTGCCTCGGTGAACCTTTACTGGCCAAATTTTGGACGGAGATGTTGACTTCATATTAGCTCCCTTATCATCATATGATCCGTAAAGTGTATTCATCTGCAATGGAATGGTGTCAATTTTATCATCAATTAGCTGATGATTTGCTATACCATTAAACCACATATATTCGGGAATCACATGATCGTCATAAACAAAATTACCTTTGATTGAGAGATAGTTGTGGTTACCATCAGCATCACTTTCGTGGATTGTATTTCCATGTTTATCAAGGCGTCCGGCTGTCGACCAATCCCATATCATTTTTGTTGCGTTGGCCTTGGCATATACCGGAATATGACATGTTTGACATGCAACTCTTGCATCATGATCATTTAAGATATCATCTTTGTGAGGTTTATTTGTATGGCAATATTGGCATGATGCTCTATCCTTGTTTTCTGATGATAACGCATATACCTTTCCACTCATTTGATGTTTATCAGTTATATGGCAATCAATGCAACTCATATCTTCACCTTCTGTTGTCATGTGCACATCAATTTCAGGCGAACAGTCAAGCATTGCCACATCAAGGTCACCATGTTTAACATTATTACCCCCTCCTCCCCAAAAATGACATACTCCACAGTTTCCTCTGGTTGGTGGACCTACATTTTTAGATACATAATTAAGGTTTACAGAAGGATCAGGTAACCCCGCTATTCCTTTACCTTTTATATAAGTTCCAGTGTTGTCGTGGCAAACAAGGCAATCAATATTAGTGGGTTCATCAAAGTTGAAATTCTTATCTTTCCAGCCATAACCTATGTGGCAACGGGTACAAGTAGCTTCACTTCCCATGGTTCCGATACAGAAATTATTTAGGATATTTCTTTTTCCCAAAGGTACTCTCCCCTTCCATTCAATTTCTTCTTCACGTTGCCAGAGCCAGTGAGACGTTGACATAATTTCCTTGTCTCGTTCAGTATGACAGGATAAGCATGCGGCAGTTACCTGTTGGGCGCTGTCGAATGTTTGATTTAGGATACTAAACTTTGCATGATCGACCGATGGATTATTATTACGATCCGATTTGAAAATGTAATTTACCATAGGAAAAGTTACTGTTGAATCCTTATTAATCGGTCCAGCTACATAAGCCAACAGCAATGTTGATAAAAATGGCAACAATGATGTAATAATTATTTTCTTCATATCAATCAATGTTTTGAAAATTAACTGTCGTATTTTTTTTGACACAAAGTTAGTAGGGGTAAAGTAATATATAGACCAACTGTATATGATGCTTAGCTCATAAAAATATGATATGTATCAATTTCCCCATTGATATACATATTTTATGATTATTTTTGTAAATTAAACAATATTATTTTGAGTGATATCCAGGAAATAAAAGCATCTTGTACTGTACCTATATCCACAATTCATCCTTTTGAGTATTTAACTCCAGAGCAAAGGGAGTTGATAGAAAAGCATAAAGTTGTTATTGAATATAAAAAGGGTGAAATAATTGCGAAGCAGGGTACTTTTACAACTCATATTATTTATATATGTGAGGGATTAGCTAAAGTATATTATGAGGATAATAGTAAATCTTTGATATTAAGAATTGCACCAACCGGTAGCTTAATTGGACTTACTTCCCTACCAATTAATCAAAATGTATTCCAATATACAGCCTCCGCTTATATTAATACAACCGTAAAACTCATTGATATTAATACTATAAGAAGGCTAATACTTGAAAATGGAAAATTTGCTACATCTATTATTGATGTCCTTTGTGAAGTTGCTATACAAAAAAATGGAAGATTTTTTTGTTTAACACATCGTCAAGCTTTTGGGAAGCTAGCGGATATTATTCTTTGCCTAGCAGGTAATATCTTTAAAACCCAAAAGTTCGACCTTTCTTTAAGTCGTAAAGAGCTTGCTGAATTATCTGGTATGTCCACCGAAAGTGTGATACGCACTTTGAAGAAATTTCAAGAAGATGGATTAATAAAGATGACAGGTAAAACATTTGAAGTTGTTGATGTAGAGGGTTTAATGAGGATTTGTCAATTGGGATAAATCAGTCGATTATTACAAACTACTTTCTTTATTAAATCGGTAAGACTTTGATTTTGTGAAACAAAATTACTTGGCTGATCTGATCCTGAGCGTATTCTAAGGATCTCATGGGTTTATCCCCACCCTTGGGGCGAAATTAAATATAGTCCATTATGATATCCCGTCCGCTTACGGCAGGGAGCTTCTTTATACATTTGAAATCCGCCTTCATAGACGGTTGATTCTTTAATATTTCAATTGACGATTAACTTTACAGAGAAATTCATATTAAATGAAAAATACACGATTGCAGTTATTCATGCTAAATTGGTATTTTCGCATTTTATTGATTTTTTGTGAAAGAGAAAAAACAAAACCGCCGTTATTTCATTAAATCAGCCATGATTGGCATAGTTGTAGGCATCGCTGTACTTTGGGATAAAATGGTTTTAACCCAAGAAAAAATAAATTCAAATAAAATTGTTACATTTCCTTTTCCAACAAATAAAGAAATTAGTTTTCAGGGTGACTTTATTTTAGTTAATAAAGATAGTGAAGTTAATGTGTATTCATCGCGATGTACTCATCTTGGTTGTAAAATCAATCAGCATTCTAACAATCAATTGCTTTGCCCTTGTCATGGTTCCACATTTGGGTTAGATGGTATTCCAACAAAGGGACCCGCTGTATTACCACTCAAAAAAATGAAATTTGAGATTGATAAATTGAGCGATATGATTACTATTACTACATAAGAAAATTGTAATCATACAATATCCGAAAAAGTTGCACAAGCAACCTATACATATTTTAATTGTCATACAAACATTGAATGTAATTAACCATATCAAATAGTTGTAGCACATTTGCAAAGAAGAAAATCCAGTTCATAAAGAAGCGAATAAAATATGAAAAAAATACTTCTCTTTGGAATAACAATAATGGGAATATTAATAGGGTGTGAAAAAGAGCCAATTAATGAAGATAATTGTTATTCAGGCAGTAACGATCCTCCAAGAAACAGTGAAAAGGTAACAATTTCACAAGGCTTATGGGGAGATGTTTGGTATTGGAAAGGAGATTTCATGCCTGGCAATAGTTTTGGAGAAATTTGCCAAGTTGAAAGGAAAATACTTGTGTATGAATTAACTACACGGAATGATGTTGAGCAAGTTGATTATTCTGCATTTTATAGTTCAATAAATACTACACTAGTAGCCTCTATTGATTCTGATCAAAATGGCTTCTTTCAGATTGAACTTGAACCCGGAATGTACAGTTTATTTATTGAAGAAGGTGAAAATTATTATTCTAATTCATTTAACGAAGATGGGATTTTTCCATTCAAAATTGAAGAAGGACAAATTACTGAAGTAAGATTCGATATCACACATGAAGCAACATATTGAAACGTGCGAGAACAAAAAGGTATGTACTTAATTCAAAGTTTTTACTTTTTACAAAGTTTAATTCAAACATGAAAGTTAATGTCTTCGAAATCTAGCTCTACTCATATTAATAAGGATATCTATTAAAATAAATCATAAATAAAAATAAGTTATGAAGTACATATTAGCGTCTCTATTGTTATTTATTATCTCATTTAATGTAATTTCTCAAGAAAAATATTCAAGAGTACGGATTGATATCCAGGGGAATGAACTACACCATATAGCTGCATTAGGTATTGATATAACTGAAGGTGAGTACCGTAAATCAAGGTATTTGGAAACAGATTTGAATTCATCTGAAATCCTTAAACTGGATAATGCCAACATAAGCTACTCAATTATTTATGATGATGTGTCAGCTTTCTATGCCGAACGATCTGCCAACGATAAACCTGGTTCAATACTTCGTAACACAGATGATGAATGGACAGTTCCACAAAATTGGGAATATGGTTCAATGGGTAGTTACTATACCCTTGATGAGGTAATGAATGAGTTAGATGATATGTTTGCAATGTATCCAAATTTAATAAGTGAGCGTGAACCCATTTCATCAACAAACTTAACACATGATGGGAGAATGCAATATTGGGTTCGTATTTCTGATAATGCAAGTGTTAATGAGGAAGAACCCGAGGTATTATATACCGGACTTCATCACGCACGTGAAGCAATAAGCCAGCAACAATTAATATATTATATGTGGTATTTATTGGAAAATTACGATTCTGATGAAGAAATAAAACTCTTAGTTGATAATACTGAGATGTATTTTGTGCCAGTTATTAATGTTGATGGATATGAGTACAATCATATTACTGATCCTGATGGTGGTGGCATGTGGCGTAAAAATAGAAGAGATAATGGTGGTGGAGTATTTGGCGTTGATCCCAATAGAAATTATGGATATATGTGGGGATTAGATAATCAGGGATCTTCACCTAATCCGGTTGATGAAACATATCGTGGCCCATCCGCTTTCTCAGAACCCGAAATCCAAAATTTGCGCGATTTTTGCGAGGCTAATGAATTTAAGATTTCCTTAAACTATCACTCTTACAGCAATTTGTTATTATATCCTTGGGGGTGGACTGAAGATCCTAGTGCAGATGATGGGATTCTTCATGATTTTTCAGTTATTATGACAAAAGAAAATAATTACATTTATGGACCGGGAAGTACAACCATATATCCAACAAATGGAGGCTCCGACGACTGGATGTATGGCGAACAAACAACAAAGGAAAAAATATATTCCTACACTCCCGAAGTTGGTAATCAAGGAGATGGATTCTGGCCAACACCGAGCAGAATTATCCCACTTTGTAAAGAGCAAATGTGGCAAAATATGTCAGCCGCACGATTGGTTGGAAAGTATGCCATGTTAACTGATCAATCACCATTGGTGGTTGGTGAAATAGATGGTTATCTTCATTTTGAAATCAAAAGGTTGGGCCTCACAGATACTGATCTGTTTACAGTAAGTATTGAGCCATTAGATGATAATTTAACAATTGTTGGTGATCCGGTGTTTTTTGAAAATTTGGAATTAATGCAACCATCCATTGATTCAATTGAATATTCCCTCAGTGGCGATATTGAAGTGGGTTCAATATTTCAATATTTATTATCAGTTGATAATGGAGATTATATTACTTCGGATACCATAGAAAAAATTTATGGAACCCTTGTAACTTTTTTCGATGATGATGGTGATGATATGGAAAATTGGACATCCAGCAAATGGAACAACACTACTGCCGATTATCATAGTAGTCCTGCATCAATAACTGACTCTCCAGTTGGTAAATATCAGAACTATGAAAACAATATTATATTTTTGGATAGTACAATTGATTTGACAGATATGAACATAGCTTTTGCAAATTTTTGGACAAAGTGGGATATTGAAAGCGGATACGATTATGTACAATTTATGGTTAAAGATATGAGCTCAGGAAGTTGGAAAGCGCTTGAGGGACAATTAACTAAGCCTGGAACACAATACCAACAAGAGGGAGAGCCTGTTTACGACGGACAAACTAATAACTGGTCATTGGAAGAGGTTAATCTGGCTGATTATATTGGTAAACAGGTGCAGTTCAGGTTTGTCCTAGTTAGCGATAGTTATGTTACTGAAGATGGTTTCTACTTTGATGATTTTACAATAAGTGTCGCATCCAACACCACCGATATTCCCTCTGATAAAAAGGAAAATGTAGGATTAAACCTAAATGATGCATTTCCAAATCCGTCAAGAGATATTATTAATATTCATTATTATCTAAATCAGAGTCAACCTAGGGCTATGATTGAGATTTTTGATATATTGGGTAATATTGTATTTTCTGAAACCATAGTTAATTCGAATAGATCGGCAAGTATTAATATCGCTGGATTAACAAGTGGAGTTTATTTTTACCGACTTTCGTCAAATTACGGAAATTCCAATGTTAAAAGGTTTATAAAGCAATAGTTCCATTATTGAGCTTTGATATAATTATGTGATTTTTCATTTCAGGTTGATTTAGCATTAGCATCCGATTTGTAAAATTGTATTTTTGTTACTCAAATATTACCTGCATATTTTTATTGTAATTTTTGGATTTGGTTTCTTAACAAAAGATGAAGAATTTTGAGTCAGGTTAGAAGAATTATTTCAAAGACAACATACGGCCAAATATCATTGGGCGCGCTTGTAATATGTATTGTCTCTGGTATATTTTTGGCTATTCCTTACGATGTTCAGAATCCCTTTCTATCCATAAGCAGTTTGATGATCTTAAATCCGGGTGCTTCCTTTATCAGAAATATTCATTTTTGGAGTGCTCAAATATTTTTGGTCTTCACACTAATCCATATTTGGGATCATTTCAATAATAAAAAAGATATCGTTCAAAAGAAGGCCATATGGTTTAGATTGACTCTTGGAGTTCTGGTTATTTTTATGGTAATGCTTACCGGATTTCTGTTAAAAGGAGATTCAGATACTAAACAAGCTTGGCGTATTCTCGATAGTTTAATTGCTGGAATTCCTTTTGCTGGGAATATTTTTGCCTATTCCTTGTTGGGCGAGGAGGGAAGTCTGCAGCTTGTTTATGTACACCATATTGCAACGTTTACGATTTTTATTGCAGTAATTACATTTGAACATTCAAGGAAGATATGGCCAAATTATAATGGGTTTTTGTTGGTATTGACCCCTACATTATTACTTTCATATCTATTAACAGCACCTTTGCATGATGGAATTAATCCAACAATAAAAGGGCCTTGGTATTTTGTTGGTTTTCAAGAAGTACTACATTGGTTAACTGCTCCTTCGGTATCACTGTTAGTTATTATTTTGATTTTATTGCTGATATTTATTATCCCTTACTATGGCAAAAAAATATCATTTTTTAGCAAACGTTCATTGCTAATCTTCACAGTTGCCTATATTATTCTTACTATTATGGGAATGTTTTTTAGGGGGGAAAACTGGAAGTTGATTTATCCATGGGAAAAGGGGTACTCGTATTCGGTATTACACTTATTTAAAACTTCTCAAGTATTAATTAACTCTGAATTTAATGATGAACAAATAGCTTCTTCAGCAATAATTGGAGGGGGAAAGGAAAGTTGTGTTATTTGCCATAATAATGTTCAGGGGTTTACACTTTCTCATAATCCTGAAGCAATTGGTTGTTTTTCTTGTCATGGTGGCAATCCTTTTGATGGAGATAAAAATGGGGCTCACAATAACATGATACTAATTCCCGGTAATTTTGCCGATGCTGATATCAGTTGCGGAACTGCAAAATGCCATCCTGATATAACAAAAAGAAAAGGCAGTAATCTTATGTCTAATCTTAGTGGGATGATTAGTGTTGACAGGTTTGTTTTTAACGAACAGGATAACCCTGATCTACTAACCGATGTCCATCATCTTGGTAACTCAGCAGCCGATGAACATTTGAGGAATCTATGTGTTAAGTGTCACTTGGATAATCCAAAAACGGAAACAGGTCCGGTAACAGAAAAAAGCAGGGGAGGAGGTTGTTTAGCTTGCCATATTAACTACAACGAATTATCATCAACAGCATGGCTTAACCATAAAGTTGACGAAAATGATACTACCTATTTAAATTTTCATCCTTCGGTAAGTATGCAGGTTACAAATCAACATTGTTTTGGTTGTCATAGTCGATCAGGTAGGATTTCAACCAATTATGAAGGATGGCACGAAACAACTCTGGTAGCAGATGAGGTTGAGTTAGATAGTAGTTACCATTTAGTTGAAGAAACAAGAGTATTTAAGTATATTACGGAAGATGTTCACCATAAGTTAGGTTTAAGTTGTATCGATTGTCATAACTCATTTGAACTTATGGGCGATGGAAATTATTATACACATCAGGAAGAGCAAAATACAATTAGCTGTGAGGATTGCCATACAACAAACAAAGTAGTAACGATCACTGCAGATAAGTTGGACAATGAATCTGCAATAATTGCTTCCATGCGATTTGGCAATATTTCAAAAAAGAATTTTCTAATAACAAACAAAGGTCAGATTCCTATAATTAATACAGATGTAATAAATGATACAGCTTATTTCTTCACAAAAAATGAAGGAAAAAGATTTGTGTTAAGTGAGCCCAATGAAATCTGTACAAAGGGCAAGGCTCATGATAATTTGAGTTGCTCATCATGCCATTCATCATGGGCACCCAGTTGTATCGGTTGCCATAATGAATACGACCCCAATGAGTCAGGTTATAATATGATTACAAATACGGAAAAGCAAGGTGCCTGGGTTGAGTTTGTGGGAGAATATAATTCCGGACTTCCTGCTCTTGGTATTCGTACGACTGACAATAAAAAAGAGGTTATTCCTGTAGTCCCGGGTATGGTGCTAACCATTGATGTGGGCAGCTTTTCAAAGGAACTGCATGATTCTTTAATTTTTCATCGTTTGTTTGCCCCTTCTGCCCCTCACACAACCGTAACAGAAGGACGCAATTGTAAATCGTGTCATAATAATCCTGTAGCGTTGGGTTATGGTAAAGGTAAGCTGGTTTTCAATGTTGAAAATGGAAAATGGACTTTTGGCTCTTTTTATAAAAATAATCCCAACGATAACCTGCCCGAGGATGCCTGGATTGGTTTTTTGGATGACCGCAAAGGTGAGAAGGTTTCTACCCGGTCAAACTTGTTGCCTTTTAGTATTGATGAGCAAAAAAAGATACTAACGGTAGGCGCATGTCTTACATGCCATGATGATAATAGTCCTGTTATCAACCTAAGTTTATTTAATTTTGATTCCTTGGTAGTAGTTCGCAGTTCAAGGTGCATAGTTCCTGTATGGGAGTAGTTTAATCTTTTCAGGTTTCCATCAACCATTAAGGTTCATGTATTCTGATTTAACATAACTTAACTATTAACAAATAATAAACTTTACACTAACTATTGTGCAAATTCGTTTGTAATAAGTTCGTAAGTATGAACTTTAAATTATTTTTGCAAAAAAAAACATTGTAACACATGAATGATAGTCTGGTTATTATACCAACATATAACGAGAAAGAGAATATAGAACGTATTATCCGTAAGGTGTTTAGCCTTAAAAAGGATTTCGATATTCTAATTGTAGAGGATAACAGTCCCGATGGAACAGCGAAGATCGTTCATAAACTCATGGAGGAGTTTAAGAACCGGCTATATATTCTGGAAAGAAAAGGGAAGCTTGGCCTTGGAACAGCTTATATAAGTGGATTCAAATGGGGTCTTGATCATGAATATAATTATATTTTTGAGATGGATGCCGATTTTTCACATAACCCTGAAGACTTATTGAAGCTGTATAATGCTGCTGCTAATGAAGGTGCTGATGCAGTTATTGGTTCACGTTATATAAAAGGTGTTAATGTGGTAAACTGGCCCATGGGCAGAGTGCTTATGTCGTATTATGCATCAATGTATGTACGCATAGTTACCGGACTCAAGATAATGGATACTACCGCTGGTTTTATGTGTTGGACCAGGCGTGTACTGGAAACAATCGATCTTGATAGTATTAAGTTTGTGGGTTATGCATTTCAAATTGAAATGAAATATACTGCATCAAAATTGGGTTTTAATGTAGTTGAAGTGCCAATTATATTTACTGACAGAACCGAAGGTACTTCTAAGATGAATAAAGGTATTTTTAAGGAGGCAATTTTTGGAATACTTGACTTAAGATTCAGAAATATTGTAGGTCGTATTAAGCCAATTAAAACATTTTAATAATCAATAGAAAACCAAGTTAAAAAACATAGAACCATGAGTTCGGGAAAAACGGTAATTTCAGGAGCAACAATAGTTAACGAAGATGAAATTTTTATTGGAGATGTTTTCTTGTATGGTGGTATTATTGAACAAATTATACGGCAAAACGAAAATCCAAACCCCGATTACAATGGCTTTGAAATAATAGATGCCAGTGGTTTATATTTACTACCAGGTGTTATTGATGATCAGGTTCACTTTCGTGATCCGGGACTAACATACAAAGGAGATATTTTTACCGAAAGCCGGGCAGCTGTTGCAGGTGGTGTTACCAGTTTTATGGATATGCCCAATACAATTCCGAATTGCTTAACTCAGGAATTACTTGAAGAGAAGTATCTGCATGCTGCTGATAAGTCGCTTGCTAATTTTAGTTTCTACATGGGAGCTTCCAATGATAATCTTGATGAGATTGTTAAAACTGATCCTAAAAATGTATGTGGAATTAAAGTCTTTATGGGTTCTTCCACAGGGAATATGCTTGTTGATAGCGAGGAAGCGCTTTCGGGAATTTTTTCTTCAGCACCAACTTTGGTAGCAGTTCATTGTGAAGATGAAGATACTATAATTAGAAACACTGAAGAATATCATAAGAAATATGGCGATGATGCCCCAACAAGAATTCATCCTGAAATAAGATCTGTGGAGGCTTGTTATTTATCATCTGCGAAAGCGGTAAAACTTGCAAAAAAATATGATACCAGATTACATGTTTTGCATTTGACAAGCGAAAAAGAGATGAGCCTTTTTGATGGGGATATTCCATTGGTTGAAAAGAAGATTACCGCAGAAGTATGTGTTCATCACCTTTGGTTTTCAGAGGAAGATTACGATAGAAAAGGCAATTTTATAAAGTGGAATCCATCAATTAAAGCTGTAACTGACAGAGATGCTTTGATAGCTGCTGTGATAAGTAATAAAATTGACGTTATTGCTACCGATCATGCACCGCATACTTTGGAGGAAAAGGAGAGAGTTTATTTTAAAGCTCCATCTGGTGGACCAATGGTGCAACATTCGTTGATGGCAATGTTAGAATTTTATCATAAAGGTATATTTTCCATCAATAAAGTTGTGGAAAAAATGTGTCATAACCCAGCCATACTATTTAATGTAGATAAGCGCGGGTTTATTAGAAAAGGATATCATGCGGATTTGGTGTTGCTTGACCTAGAAAGCAAAAACACAGTAAAAAGAGAAGACGTACTTTATAAATGCAGATGGTCGCCCATGGAAGGCGAAACATTTCACTCAACGGTTATTTCAACGTTTGTAAACGGTAATAAGGTATACAATCGGGGAGAGTTTTGTGAGGATATAAAAGGAGAGAGGTTAAAATTTAACAGATAATAAATGATGAAAAGAGTAATTTTATTTTTAGTGATTGCCGCTATGTTTACAGCTTGTAATAATAGCACGCCTGAGAAAAAAATAGTTGGCAAAGAAGTTATTCATAGTTATACGAATGGGACTCCGCAAATTGAACGTAACTTCGAGATGGTTGATGGAAACCGAATTGCAACTTATGAATGGGAGTATTACGAAGATGGTAATGTACTTAAAGAGGGGCCTTTAAGCGCTAATGAAAGACGTGATGGAGAATGGAAATCCTACTATCGCGATGGTGTTTTGTGGAGTAAAGGCGACTACAATAATGGTATTCGTGAGGGGAAAACAGTAACCTATCATGCCAATGGTAACAAATACTACGAGGGCCAATTTGTTAAAGCACAAAAATCAGGAATGTGGAAGTTCTATAAAGAAAACGGAGAATTTGATTACGAAATGCATTTTGATCCTGAGAAAAAAATACAGACAACTGTTGACAAAAAGAAGCTTGAAGAGCAACAGAAATCTGGTAAGTAGTTGTTTTTAAAAGTTTAATGTTATACGTTATTTGTTATACGTTGGTAGCCTTCAGTAACATATAACTAATAACATATAACGGTTTATTTAGTTAGGGTTTGGTGAGAAAGTCGAAAAGTACTGTTA
>JABMPH010000138.1 GCA_013203805.1 Bacteroidota bacterium
ATTTTAAACTTTATGCATTACATTTGTTAGCAGTTAAACCTTAATTTTTAATTAAATACTTAAACATGAACAAAGCGGAATTAATTGACGCAATGGCATCAGGAGCTGGACTCAGCAAAAGTGATGCAAAAAAAGCTCTTGAAGCTTTTATTGGTGCTACTGGTAATGCATTAAATGCTGGTGACCGTGTTGCATTGGTTGGATTTGGATCTTTCTCAGTTTCTACTAGAGCTGCTCGTAAAGGACGCAATCCACAAACTGGTAAAGAAATAAACATAGCTGCTAAAAAAGTAGTTAAGTTTAAAGCAGGTGCTGATTTAGCAAAGACTGTTAAATAACATTTGTAAAAAACACAAAAAAACGCATTGAGAATCTCAGTGCGTTTTTTTTATGTAATCGCCATAATTAAAAACAAACCTATAGGGCAGTAATGCGTCTTTACCAGCATAATCTACTCCAATCCTGGGCCCTGCTTCGATGTCCATTCTTTTAATTGCAATTTTATTATCTTCAATCCAAATCTCATTTCCATGATAACTGGTTCCATTATGTAACTTTTTAATCCCCATTGCTTTTGTAAGTTTGCCCGGTCCATTTGACAGGTTATAGTCAA
This sequence comes from Bacteroidota bacterium, assembly GCA_013203805.1. GTDB lineage: Bacteria > Bacteroidota > Bacteroidia > Bacteroidales > F082. Next base: position 614 of record JABMPH010000138.1, read on the forward strand.
CTTTTGTTTTACCGGTTCTTACGAGCATTTCATTAGTCCCCATTGTTGGATAAATAGCACGTATAAGCACAGCATGTGGTATATTTAAATCTGCAGTTACAACATTTAACAGATAATGAATTCCGTAGCACAAATATACGTATGCCACACCACCTTGTCTATACATTATTTCAGTACGATTAGTTCGGATTCCAGCATATGCATGTGATGCTTTATCTGTTGTACCCTGATAAGCCTCAGTCTCCGTAATTATTCCACCAGTTAATATATTATCAATATTGCTAAATAAATATTTCCCCAAAAGGGATCTGGCAATATAAACTACATCACTATGTAAATAGTAAGATATTGGAAGTTTGGCCACTTAAACAAAGTTATTAATCAGATAATCTGCAAATTGCAAAAATATTCATACATAAGCAATCAGTTAGAGTATGTATCCAACTCCTCCTGTTATAGCAAAATAATTTATTCTCTGATTGAAGGTTGTATGATAAGGTTCACCATCCCAATCCCATCCAGTAGCATCTTTAAACTTAAGAGTTGACTGTATATAATCACCAAATAACAATACATAATATGAACCTACTTTATATTTAAATCCGGTACCTAATATATAACCAAAATTAGAAGCTCTTGAGCTCACTAAATAATATTCCCCTTTATCGTTAAGATCGTTTTTATTGGTTGTTCGAATTGTGGCATTTGGAGAATACGACCCAAAATAACCAGCAAGGGCTCTTATATCCCATGAGAAATTTTCAAAAACAGGAAAACGCAAATAAGGCCCAAGGAATAATCCGCCACTGCTCCAACTTTTTGTACTCTCAACACTTACACCATAATTAGGATGCGCAGATTCAAGTTCATTTTTGTATTTTGAACTATTCAGTGAATTACTGCTATAATTTATTATTAATTGAATTCCAAAATTATGACTTACCCGATATGCATAATTAAACGACATTGCAATACCCGTCTTTGCAAAACCTGAAGTTGAATCGATCAATTTAGACTTGCTAAAATCCGATAACGGAAATGATGGTCCAATGGATAAACCAACAAACTGGCGACCATTAGTTTGACCAAATGTAAATTGTGATAAAAATATTAACCCTATTATTATCTTTTTCATAATTTTTCTTTTTCCAAAACTATTAAAAAATATGTTCAATTATATAATCGGTAATTTAAATTGTGGATAAAGTTATTCTAATTTGTGGAATTTATAACCGTAAAATTCATTAAAAATTGCTTGGTTTAACCTTTAAATCGATGTTAAAGTTATCTGAATAGCTAACAAAAGAGTGAAATGCAGTTCCAAAAATATTCATTATTTTTGTTTGCATAAATCCAAGATGAATTTATTTAGCCCTTAACCCTTTAATAATGAACTACAATGAAAGAAAACAAGGCTAATTCCCTGACTCGTAATGAAAAGATAAATATTGTACTTGATACTATTGCTAAAAAGCGAACATTAAAGGTAAATAACTTCTGTGCTCAAAATTGGGGTTTAGACGAAAAATCTAATTCAGAATACGATCTTATCACAGATACTTTGACTACTGAGAATCTTGCTAGAAAGCTTGATGGCACATCATCACATTGTGTCATTACACCAAAAGGAAATGAGGTTAGTGAAACAGGGGGATGGTTGATATATTTGAAACAAAAGCAAGAAAAAGAATTGTTAAATACAAAGAATACTCAACTTGGAATAACATCAGCTGAATCAAATTTGGAAGCAAATCGTATTAATAAGAGAGACTCACAGTTCAATAGATGGGCATTTGGCTTTAATATACTATTTGGCTTAATTAACATTGGTTTGTTACTCTGGAGCCTATTAAACTGACATTAAAGTATTAACATTAAATACCACATAAACACAATTTAATCATGAATTATACAGCATCTCAAGAACTAATTGATATCTTACTTAGACACGGATTCATAGAAAATACTCACATAGATTGGCCTGATCATATTGAGCTACTTAAAGAAAGAGGTGAATATGATTCGGGTTCAATCAAACGGAGATTTACAAAAGGTAGAATTGTTATCATGTTTGATTACATTAACTTATACATAAGTTACAAAAGACAACAACCCTTTTTACGTGAAGCCTATTTACCATTTTATACATTGAAAACAATCCTTTTCTTTTTAACAAGGAACTCCTATGATAAAGAGTATATACTAAAACATGGCTCATTTAATTCATTTGACAAGTACGTCGCTGAGACAAGAAATGAAGAGTCATTAATGAATCATATACAAAAGAATAAGTTCAAAATGATCAAAAATAATTATCAGAACTTTGTTTTTGATGTGTAATGCTAGTGTTTATATCTAGTTAAAGGATAGGTAATCAAAGTTTTTGAATTCAATAAAAAGCCCCCAAATATTAAGGAGTAGCGTCTGGATCTTATCCCAGAATCAGACCTATTGATATCCAGGGGTTTTGTGTTGAAAATGTATTTAAACCTAATGAGGTTGGCAAAAAGCCCTCAAATATTAGGGATTAGTGCCCGGATCTTATCCCGGGATCAGACCCATTGACATCTGAAGGCTATAATTGCAAACTTACTAAATTATTCTTAATCAATTAATTCTGGCTCAAAGTCATATTATTAATAATATACCAGTTTTAACCTACTATCTGTTCTGCCCCTGCTATTGCCCTAACAAGTGTTTCAGTTAATTTTTCTTCTATTTCAGGAGTTGCCTCATTTAAGGTGGTTGTGTTGTTTATAATACTTTCAACAAGCTTATTAATATTAATAGTTACAGATTTCATTTGTGTACCACCTCCTGAAATGCCTTGTAAACCTTTATTTATAGAATTATCATCAGAATTACCAATATTGTCCAGGTTTCCTTTTTTTGAAGTATTAATATAGTCATAAGGAATCTGAGTATATAGTTCTTTAAGAGCATTAAATTGGTTTTTATATGTTTCCCTCAAAGCGGCTGTCCCTTTTGTTTGCGAACTATTATAAGCCCTCACCATATCTTCACCTATTTGACTATAAAGAGCACTTACATCCACTTTTGGTGTCTTAGAGTTAATATCACCTATTGCAGCTTCGTACTTAGTTCTAGAATAATTTGCCCTTGAATTAATCATTGTATCATAACCTATGGCTTTATCAGCTAGTAACTTTGGCATATTATAAATTGAATTATAAATATCGCCAATATTATCAACAGCATTTCTTGTATTGTCAAGCAACCCGATACTCATAATTTTAAGGTTGCTCCAAATAGGCAATAAGGAATTACCTAAACCAATCCATGATGAATTCATTCTATTGGATAATTCTTCATTCAAGAAAGTTACATCCTTCAATGCTTTTTTATATGCTTCTAAAGGTGAATATTCTGCATTATCAAAAGTTTTAAGCGTTTCAAGAAACTTATCTGCCTTGTTACGAGCTATATCAAATAACCCCCGCAAACCTTGTGAGCCGCCTATTTTTTCTTTTAATGATGCATATTCAAAGTCCGACATGGCCTTTAGTTTTGGAACTAGATCTTCCAATATTGAGTCCACTCCACGCATTTCACCACTTAATTTAAATACACTAACACCAGCTAATTCTTTTAGACCTTTAAGCGTACTTGTTTTGGTTAAGTCTTCAAATGCAGTTTTAGCCATATTTGCTGCTCGAGAAACAGATGGTTCCACGACACTAAACGCAGCAAACACTTTATTAGCTTGATTATAATCTTGTCCTATTGACGCTGCTGCATTTGCATATTCCATTTGAACCTGAGAAAGTTGATCAAATGTAGTTTTCCCTACCATAACTGTCTTGTATAAGCTTGATAGATAATCATCTACACGGTTAACTCTTAAGCCATATATTTCCATTGCTTGCGATGATCCAGCAACTGTTTTATTAAAATCAGAACGCATTACTCTTGAAAATGATCCAGCTCTCTCAACAACATTTTGAACTACAGCACCGTACTCACCTGTAATGGATTGGACATCATAAAACCCTTGACTTGCTTTAAGCGGATTAAACCCTGAATAATAGCTAGTTTGCAGTACATTATTCCTGAGACTATTTAATTGACCGTCAGTTTTATCTAAATTTAGGTTTACAAGTTCACGGAACTCATCATTAAATTCAACAGCTTTATTCTTAGCAGTGTTAAGAGCAGCACCAACCCCTGTTAATAAACCAATTGCCATTGTTGCAGGATTTGACATAGCCCTTAACCCAGAGTTTAAAAATGGCACTTCTGAAGCAGCATTTTTAAAATTTGTAGTTAATTTTGATGTTTTATTTGAAAGACTTCCTAGTGATTTATCTGCTTTTATTCCAGCTGCACTTATTCTTTTGAGTGGATTACTTAGGCGATCATCGCCATAAATCCTATACATTAATTCACGTAAATTCACTTTCATAGCTCTGTAATATAGTTGTTTAAATAGTTCTTAGTATTGTAATATCCTGGAATAACGTATCAAAAGACAAATCATTAAATAAAAGCTATCTAGCAAACTTCATTATGAAATTGTAATCAGGATAAAAAGTACCATTCTTCTTCATTATAGCATTATCTAAGGCGTTCATTGCCTTTACTTCTAATTTAAAAAATCCTTCTCCATATGCCTTGAATTTGTTTAATGCCTTACACACACTAATTATTTCTTCAGCTAAGGCAATCTGACTTTTTGTGGTTGCGTAATGAGAGCAGCTTTCTTCATATTCCTGCAAGGCTTGTTGATTAATAACAACTTGATTTGCTGTTATTTCAAAGTAGTTCATATTTACAAACTTCTTTCCACCACTATTACTCTTTGTAATTAATTCATCTAATGAAGTAATTACCTCAATTGGAATTTCTGGTACTTCAATCAATTCCTTCAATTTAGTTTTGCTAACATTAAACCCAAATACTTTAGGTTGTTCAGCTTGATTAACTGCTTTTTCTTTTAAGTAGTTTTCTATTATCTGTTTAAGTCCAGGCACATTAATTTGTTGTGGTTGAAACGTGAATGAAGCTACACCACCGGGACTTATACGTGGAACTGCTTTTGCCTTCTCAATAATTGATCGTAAATCATCAATTGTGATTTCTGTAACATCCCAATCCTTAAGGCTTGAGTACACATTCTCAACCAATTTAACCTGAAGCTCTATCGAGCTTTTAAAATCGTTAAAACGACTATTGTCTGTGTAAATAAGTACTCTTTTCATTTTATTTATTGTGTTTTAGTGTTTATAAATCAATTATTTAACTTCCATTTTTGAAGATAGCTAGGGCAAAAACAGGGGTTGCAAACCTGTTATGCCTGGGCTTTTCTTCACTTAATAAAAATAAACAGCCCGTGTGCAATATTGGTGATACCACCATAAAACCAAATTGCCAAAGAACTGTTTTCATTTTATTTATTATGCTTTAGTGTTTATATATCAATTATTTAACTTTATCTTTTTGAAGATAGCCAGGGCAAGAACAGGGGTTGCAAACCTGTTTTGCCTGGGCTTTTCTTCACTTTCAAAAACGATAACAGCCCATGTTCAACATTGGTACTCAAAAAACCAAATTGCCCAGGAACTGTTTTCATTTCTATAAATTATTATTCATCATATTAGTTATGTATAGATTTTGATAAGAATTGATTTTCTTAAGAAGCTCTATATCATTCATACTCTTATCACTTGTCATTTTATCCATAAGCCACTTATCAAAATCAAGAAATACTTGCATAACAATTGTTACATTTATTAGTCCTTCAGCTTCCTTGATAACTTTACTTAATTTGAGGATCTGATCTGTTTCGGCTGGAGTAAGTATTCTTTCTTCATCTTGTGCCTTTTGGCCTATATCGGCAATTTGCCGCCATGTCATTTCTACTACCTTACCTTTAGTTATTGTTTTAGCAGCTTTCAGGTCTCGTAAACCATATTTTTCAATCCAACTTGAAATAGTGTTTTCCGTAACACCTAAATTTTCTGCAATCCTCTTTTGGCTTAAATCAGTGTTTAAGTATAGTATTTTGGCCTGTTCTCTTTTTACTTTGTAGCTCATAATGTAACTGGTTATTAAACCTTCTTTAAATAGTGTTTAAATGGCATTCATACGCCTTATTCTCTGTAATGGTATTTTCCTTTGTTCCTTGAATATTCCTTTTTACAACTGGTATTTTGCTGTTTTTAGCTAACCACAATTTCTTATAGGATAAATACCTAACAATGATTTCATCTTTTGGTGAAACTGATTTAATTAGGTCTATCAAATAACTAAACAAATCGGGATCTTTTCCCATGTTCATACTATCATTCACTTTATGCCAGGATAAACCAAACAATTCATCAACTAACATTTCTGAGTTGTTGGTTTTTACCATTATGAATAGATATTTCTTTGAATGCAATATTGCCATAACCATTTAATATTTAAACCTTTTGAATATACTTTGTTACCAGTTGTTCAACCTGACAGATCAATTTTGGAAGTTCAGCGTATTTATACTTGTTTAGTTTTTTATGGAGATAACCAAACTTAAGCATCCAACCATCGAGTCTGTCAAAGTCAACTACCATTCTTCGTTTCTCATAGCTATATTCTGTATAACCATATTGATGAAATAATGACAAAATACGCTTTCGCATTATGTCACCTTTTTGGAAGTCATTGGAGTTTCCTCCAATATGTTTTTGATAACTCTCAAGTTTATTAATTAGCACTAGAATCTCTTCAGTAGTCATATCTGAACTATTATCAGTACGACCATTTGTATAGCTATTAACAGTATCATGACGATTATCAAAACTACCAGTTGATTTGAACAACCTGTAAAGCTTTCTATGTAAATGTATAGGATGATTCATGTTATATGTTTTTATGTTTAAGTCTAGCCTTCTTTGCATCCCTGAGCATTTTTTTTGCATATGAATCTATTAAGGCTAAGTCACATTCAAGAAGCGGTAATTCAACATCTTTTAGTTGATCCAGGCTATTTTCCTTCAGAATCTGATATAGCCAGCGTTCTGTAATACTAAAAACGTAGCAAATGAGTTCACTTACAGCCTCTGTACCAATCTTATATCCATTCAACTCGTCAAAGTATATTAAGATTCGTTTTTTCTTAGATTGACTTAATTCCTTTTTTAACATAGCTCAGTTTTCATTTTGTTACTAGTACGAATTTTGGCTTTTTCTTCTGATAAATAATGATATAAGTATCGCTCTAATTGAATAGGAGGCGATGTATGTTTTTCTTTGTAGTATGATCTAATATCAGCTATATCCTGTAAATGAACATCTTTAAATGCACAATAATCATATAAGATTGTTTCATCCATTATATAGTACTGAAGCTTCCACCAATGCCAAAATTGATTACTCTCAGTAAGGATCTTAATAGATAATTGATCAAGGTTTAAAACATCTTCAAGAAATACAAAGGCCGAACTAAATAACCATTCATTATAAAAGCTCATACCTACTTTAAGTAAGCTTAATAATTCATCCCTATTTTTTTCATGCCGTTCTTTTTGTGCTAAGGCATGGGTTTTGTAAAATGTAATCTCATTAGTAAGTGATTCGATACTAATAACTTCCCATTTGGTTAATATTTCATGACTATAATGAGCTTTTGAGTAGTCAACATTCACAAAACCACAGTAATAACCAATGTTATTTTTATCAAGTTTTGGAGTTATATTAGATAAGTTTTGAGCTAGATTTGGACACTTAAAATTGAATCGCTTATTATACCAGTCGAGCTTTATTACAATATCAGAAGTTGTATTATTTGTTTGACTTAATGAGGAGGAGTTGTTTAAAGATAGAATAATTGTATTATTTGGCTTAAGATCTGCCTTTAATAACATCATAGTAACACTTTTACTAAACATACCAACACCCTTGTTACAGAAGTATACAAGGGGTTGGAAGTCTGTTAAGAGTTCAAGTTTATTAAAAACACTATATGATCTCATCCCTTTATTCATTATTTGTAGGAAAAGCCTTTTTCAACTCCTTTTCGTCAAGTTCCAGTTCTTGTAGGAAGTCTGTAACAGGAGAAAAACAACAATTATCTATCCCCAGATCATCAACAGAAGCGGCTCTCCCAATTACTTCAAGTAATGATGTTTTAAGAAGCCACAAAGCGTTGTGAGGAACTCTAGTTTCAATTTCAATAACAATTTTATCTTCAATTATTCTTACCATAGCATTTATTATTTTGAGTGATTATTAATTGTTTATTTTTCATCTTCACCAAAAAGTTTGTGATATTCTTCTTCACCAAGTTCCAGCTCTTGTAAAAAATCAGTAACTACAGCGAAACAATACTTTTTATTCCCTAGGTCATCACCAGTTGAGGCAGCTTCTCCAAGTACCTCTAACAATGAAGTTTTAATAAGCCACAAGATATGTCCAGGACTGTCTCTTTCAATTTCGATAACAATTTTATTTCCATTTATTCTTACCATACCATTTATTATTTTAAGTGATTATTAATTGTTTATTTTAATTTTAACATTGCTAATTTGATTTGTCAGATGTCTGAAATTCCTTACTTTTCTTAACTCCTTACTCTTTCCATGGTCATTCAATCCATTTACTTTACATATAGCATCAATTTCAGCCCATGTAGGGCGTTTTAGGTTTTGCCATGATACAATACGATCAAAAAACTCAGGCATGCCTTGTGATTGCTTTTGAACTGCTTTTTCAAGATTAGATTTGAAGTATTCAACACCTGCTAGAAGTATCCCTGTGGATGTATGGGTTTCGTCTCTTAAATCGTGTAAGTACATAAACATAGTCTGATCAAGTTTACCAGCTTCATCAATTATCAATAATGAATTTGGTCTACGATTAAACTCCTCAGCAATCCTTTCTATCATGTCGCCAATAGTGCCTGTATACATTACTCCCATTTGCCTTAATAACTTTGCAAAGAAGCGTTTAGGCCTCATTGACTTTTTACCTGTTAGTAAATATACTTTCCTAGTATTCTTAAAGTATTCTTGTAATGCAGTAGTTTTACCAGCTCCGGTATAACCCACAAGTGCTGACATATTATGCCTTTTCTGGGTGGACAAACACAAATCCCATACTGTATTGAAGTTTGCTGTTTTTACAAGAGTTAGAGAACCAGGATTAATAAAATTCTGAATCCTGATAAGCATTTCATCAGCTAGTAAAGCCCAATTTTCATTTTCAATATTGCTTAATGTAGCTGAGCTAACTCCAATTAAGGGAGCAGCTTCATTTTTACTGATATCCTTTGTTCTACAAAATCTATTGATATCGTTCCTAATTTGATTTTTGACGGCTATTTCCATACTTATATATTTAATTTATGTGGTAACATTAATAGCACTTTTTCCAACAACTTCAAGAGTTGCCTCTTTTGTATTCAGGTTATCAAACTCATTGATCACATTGCCAAAATCCGGATTTGTTAAAGGGTTATCCTGAAATACTTCTGGGATATCATCCACTTGACTAAAGTCAATACCTTTCATATCTGAATACATTTCAATAAATGCCTGTGATTCTGCATTATTAACAAGTTCTTTCGAAGCTGCCAAAGGATTGATTGTCCGATAAAAGTTATCATCACCAGCCTCGTTTGCAGCCTTAACAGCTACACGTTTTAACCGCTTATTTGCCGCTGTTTTAATTGATTTATGATGTGCAGCACTTTTTATTATTTGATTTATATCCTTTTCTGTTTGATTTGCAGCTGATAGATATGGAGCAACCTTTTGTTTAAATTCTCCAATGTAATTATCCTTCAAATCAAATACATGAATTATAGATAACTCTCTGTGATCGTAATAAACTTTAACCTTTGAGCCTGTTAATTCAAATCGTTTTTCATGGTACGAAAGATCATAGTAGTATTTTTGTTTCCTGATCTCTGTTTCAATCTCCATATTCCTGACTTTAATAGTTTTACTATGCCAGAAAAGGAATGCAATTTGCTCAGGTCTTAGCTCCTTAGTGTTTGGTTTTGAGCATTCAGCAAATAATTGATCTGGTGATTTGCCGTTTTTCCCAGGAGTAGCATTGAATATTGAAATTAGAACAGCCATTGTTTTTTGAAGCTGTTCAGTTGAAGGAATTCCGTTTGTTTTTCTAACTTTTTCTAAAAAACCACTATCTATACGTTCGGTATCTACTTTTGTTTTTATACCACCTCCCAAAAATCCGGGAATCAATCTTTGATATTTGTTTTGGTATGTTCTAAACCAGCGTTCTAGTTGGCTTTTGTCTTGTGAATTACCCACTTTTGCATGCCTAATCCTACTACCATTCAATTCTAATCCTAGTTTAAGGTTTTTAAACTCTTCGGTTTTGGATGCACTAGCATTGTCATATACCCATTCAAAAGGAGCTAATCCATTAGTCTTAACCGCCATTTCCATAGCTCCCAATACATTATACTTATCTTCACTTTGTGCCAGATCGAACCCTACTATTCTGCCTGATTTTACGTCTTTAACTGCAAATATGCTTAATCTCTCAACTTTCTTTTTAATGGCATCCCACGAAACAAATTGAATCTTTGTTCCATCCATCTGATAAGTATCACCAGCATATATTGCTGTTTTTCTTCTACTTGATGGCTGTACATGCTTATCAAACAATTCTTTATTTCTGTGAAGCATGATTGTGTTTTTTACTTCTGGTCGTCTGTAATATTGACTAACGGTTGGTTCTGATATAAATGAAAATGGATTTTCTAGTCCTGCATCTGTTTTGTTGTAATTTGTAATATCTCTGTTTACATAATCCTTTATTAGGCCATTGGGGAGCTGCTTAGGGTCACAAAGGTATTGTTCTATCTTTCCGGTAACAAAGCCATTTAATTTATAGGGGTAAGTATTTCCTTGCCTACCATGTAAAATGGTTGCTTTTATGCCATTTTTCCTACAATCAGCTAGTTTTCTACTAAATGATTTGTAATTAGAAAGCCTGTTAATTCCTGGTAAGTCAAATTGTAAATATACCTTATGAAGATCTTTGAGCTTTTTAGACTGATTCCGTAAATTAAGAATAGCATATATAATTGCATGTAATTTACCGTAGCTGAAAACAGTTTCATCATCAAGGCTAGATTCCTTATGGTATTCAGGAACATATTCAAGGTAATCATTATTAAACGCCCTATTTAATTCTACTTCAATTTCATGCAGAATTTGGTTGGTTTTGGCTTTCTTTTCGGTCTCTTTGCTAACTATTGAGTCTAATAGTATTTGGTTTTTTAACTGATCTTCGCTTGGGAGTTTAATTCTTGTAGTATATGGGATTGATGTCAATTGAATTAATTTAATTCGGTGATCTTGTGAATATTCAATATTATTCCAAGTTTTTATAATCCCTTTCCTATAATGACATAAACACTTTTTAATGTAATTTTCAGATATACCATGATCAGTGAGTAAATCTTTTGTTACCCACAATTCATGGTCTACTATATGAATATTACTAAACATTTAATCATCTATTGTATCATGATTCCCTTGATCTTCCAAACTTCTATTTTCACTTGGGATCTCAATGCCAGCTGTATAGAGTATTTTCTTAGTTTCCTTTACATGCTCGGTTACATAATCTTGAAATACTTTGTATAGCTTTTCATTATCATGACCATTAAAAAATCTCAAAACAGTTCTGTAGCAAAGGCCTGAGCGTTTGGTAATTTCAGTTTTATATCCACGAGGCAAATCCTTTTTTAATAACTGAATAGCTTTCCGCCTCAATTCTTGTAAAGATTCTATGTTATTTGGTTTATTCATAAACATTACCTAATTTTGTCACACTTTGCAAGTATATAATAATATTATCTAATAGCAAACTTTATGAGAAATAAATTATCTATTGGCGAAAAGCTAAAGCAGGTGAGAGTCCATAATGAACTATCTCAAAAACAGTTTGCTGAATTGATTGGAATTAAACCACCTTACTTATCAGAATTAGAAAACAATAAGAAAGAAATAACAAGTAAGTTACTGATTGCTCTTTCGGAAAAATTTTCTTTGTCAATAGATTGGCTGTTATTCGATGATATGAGCTTTTCCAACTTTCATCACTCAAAGGGGAATCGCTTTTCAACTCCCAGAGATAATGAGAAAATAGGTAATCAACCTGATAGAACAACTGATCAGTTTTATATAACATCTGATGATATTTATTCAAGAATAAATGTTAATTTTCACAGACTTGAAAATTTATATCAGAGAATCATTGATGTAAAGTTAATGCATGACCGTATTGTACATGGGAAGGAAAAGGAATCAATTTATCTAGGCAATTTTATGGACGGACTTGCTGAATTAAAAGGAAAATATTTTAATGATATGTTAGGCTTGAATAGTGAGTCTATAACTACTTGGGGGCAATTCTCTGAAATAGAAAATCTAAATCAAATGAATAGTCAAGAATTATATGACTATCTAACAAAACTTGAGAAAGCCTATTCTACATTTTATGAAATATTCTTTAGTCTATTCCATGAGTTCTATAAATACTATAGAGAATTCAAGTAAAATTCGCTAACTGCGAATACATTAATTCTATTTATTCACACTTTCAATTTTGAGCTATCGGTTATATTTGAATTGCATTTTTTTTTCTAAATCTCGTAGTTTGTCACCTGTCAAATTATTATTTAAGTATTCTTCATCCGAAATAGTAACCTAATTGGGTAACCTAAATGGTAACCTAATCAATAATAGTTTTTTTTTTGCTTTCTAGGGTCAACCATAGATATATCAATAAATTGGCATTTTTGAACTTCTATAAATGTATACGTATCCCTTACTATTAAGGCACTCCAAAAAACAAGGCGGGTTATTCAGTTTAATACAAGCAATCTACTGTTTTTGTGGTTATCTTTGGGCAAAATACAAAGTAAATCGTAGTTAAATATCGTTTTTCCACAATTTAAATTATTATTAGGTTACCACTAAAAAGCATGTTAATGTTTGATATTCAGGCAATTTTGAGCAAATTTTGGTATTTGATGTTTCTACATTTTAATTTAACCCCCATAATTATAATCATTCTTATAATTAGAATTCCAAATCCAGCTGGCTATACCAACTTAGCTTTTCATCTTTATGACGGATAATTTTATTATTATCGATCAACCATCTAACAACCTGTATAACATCATCTTCACTATGATCCCGCAGAAGCGAGATTAACTCATATAAGTGCTTAGAACCATTGAGTAAGCTATCCTTTATGGCTTTTTCAATCGAAGAAAAATCCATTTCATTTAAATCAACCTTATTTTTTGAGACACATACATCACAAATTCCACACCTCCTAACATTTTTCTCCCCGAAATATTCCAGTAATAATTTACTCCTACATTCCAGTGAATTTGCAATAAAGCCAAGCATTGCAACCAAACGTTTTTCGGCAGCTACTTTTTGATTTTGATAATTATCATCGGAAAGTTGAATATGCTTAACACTTAAGCGCTCGTACGAAAAAACAAGTTGAGGAACTGTTCTAATAGGTATATAACTTATTATCTTTTGTTTATTAAAATAAACTAACTTTTTCACAACCTCTTCCCTTTTTAAATTGGCACGATTTGCAAGCAAGGTTTCATTAATATTAATGTAATCAGTAAATACCCCTGAATACGATCTCATTATTTCCTTAAGCAGCCCGTCGGAACCAGGATTCTCAACAATAAATCTATATAATTCTTCTTTGGTTAATGGCACAAATAATTTTGAATATTGACCAGCTGATTGTATATAAATCAAATAGCCTTCTTTTTCAAGAAAATTAATTGAGTTATAGGTTTGTAATACATCCAGATTATATTGATTGGCAAAATCTGCTATGTTGAAATCAAACCCCATATCTTTACCACTGCCTTCGGGTAACTGAAAGTAATTCCCCAATGCATTATACACATTCTTAATTGTGCTAATTTCTGGAAATGAGGCTTTAAACAATTCTTTTACTCTTACAATATCATTATTATTATGTAACAGAATTGCCGAGGATGGTTGCAAATCCCTACCGGCTCTACCTGCTTCCTGAAAATATGACTCTATTGAATCGGGTAATTCATAATGGACAACTGTTCTCACATTCGATTTATCGATACCCATACCAAAAGCATTTGTCGCAACAATTACTTTTGTTCGTCCCAAACTCCAATCTTTCTGTCTTACGTCTCTGGTTTTAGCATCAAGACCAGCATGATAGTATGTTGCACTTATTCCGTTTTTATTAAATACTTCGGCCAACTCTCTTGTCTTTCTTCTGTTTCTTACATAAACAATAGCAGTGTTATTATCTTTTGAAAGTCTTCTTATCAAAAAACCAGTCTTATCAAATTCCTTGATAATATTATAGGATAGATTTCTTCTCTCAAAACTGGTTTGCAGTAGATTCGGCTTTTTAAACTCAAGCTTTTTCATTATATCTTTTACCACTGGAGGAGTAGCAGTAGCTGTTAAAGCCAATATGGGAACTTCGGGAACTATTGATTTTATTTCAGCTATTTTGAGATATGGAGGACGGAAATCATAACCCCATTGTGAAATGCAGTGAGCCTCATCAACTGCAATTATATTAATATGCATACGACTTAATATGTCTCTGGTAATAGGTGTTGCAAGACGTTCGGGTGATAAATACAGAAACTTCAAATCTCCATAAAGAGCGTTTGAGTAAACAGATTCTATTTCATCACGGTGCATACCCGTATATATGGCTGCCGCTTTTATTTTATTTTTCTTAAGATTAGTAACTTGGTCTTTCATTAAGGCAATAAGGGGAGTAATTACTATACATGTTCCCTTTTGCATTAATGCAGGTATCTGAAAACAGATGGATTTACCTCCACCTGTAGGGAGTAGGGCAAGTGTATCATTACCAGCAAGTATAGAGTCGATTATTTCTTCCTGCATGGGTCGAAAGTTTGAATGCCCCCAATAACTAACAAGAATTTTTTTTGCTTCAGAACTCATAGTAATAATAATGGAAATTAATAACTGTGTGTTAGAAACTGTCTAAATTTAGTCATATCGTTTTATTACATGTCTATTTTACCCTATTATCGTTATTTTTTCTATCCGTAGCTATGGCTATGCATCTCAAAAATGCCTCAATATGACAAAATATAC
>JABMPH010000014.1 GCA_013203805.1 Bacteroidota bacterium
GCAGTAGGCTCATTTATAATTCTTTTTACAGTAAGTCCTGCAATTTCACCAGCTTCTTTTGTAGCCTGACGTTCTGAGTCATCAAAATATGCAGGAACAGTAATAACTGCCTCTGTAACCGAATGACCAAGATAATCTTCAGCTGTTTTCTTCATTTTTTGAAGAACGATAGCTGATATTTCTTGTGGCGAATATAATCTGTCATCAATTTTAACTCTTGGTGTATCATTGTCACCCTTAACTACCTGATATGTAACCCGACCAATTTCTTTTGCCATTTCGCCGAATCTATTTCCCATAAAACGTTTAATTGAATAAACTGTTTTAACAGGATTTGTGATTGCCTGTCTTTTTGCAGGATCACCAACTTTACGCTCACCGTTTTCGGTGAAACCAACAATTGAAGGAGTTGTACGACGTCCTTCGCTATTTGGAATTACAACTGGTTCGTTGCCTTCCATTACAGCAACGCAAGAGTTGGTTGTTCCTAAGTCAATTCCAATTATTTTTCCCATAATATTATTATTTTTTATTTTCTTAGTTTTAAATTTCTCAATATTAAAAATTGCTTGTCAATGATTATGCCAAAAGGCAATGACATAAAAAAATACCAATGAAACACATCACAATAGTTATTTTATGGTATAAAATGACAAAAAGGCAGTATTGAGAAAGTGCCAAACAAATAGGAAAATTAGTAGGAAACCAAAGCTTGATTGTGAAATATTATGAATTGATTAATGAATCCACTATCTAAGAAGGTGGACGAGGATTGCACCCATATGGTACTTTAAATTATTAAGTACAAGTTTTGGAGTGTTGGAGAAATGGACGTGGGGTACAGTTTTACCAATAGTTATACTAATGTATATTTAAACAAATATGAAAGTGATTTTTATTTGTATTTAAATCCCAGGTTGAAATCGAGTATCAATACTCGTTCAGATGTTGTTGCCAAATTAACAGAATGATTTAATGTGTGTCGTGATGCAAATATCCCGGTTCCACCTTCAATATTTGAGTAGGCTGGAACTTCCTCAAGTAAGGTAGCACCACCTGAATTAATATCTAGATATGTGGCCAATTCTTGCGACCCGCAAGCAATGGTTATATCAATTTTTTCTGCCCATCGTTCAACGTTAGGAATAGTTTCCAGTTCACTTACTAAAAGATTAAAAAAGCTGGATCCTTCATATGATTTCACTAGGTCTTCTCCTCCATCATCGGTTTTCGAGTTCTCAACTCCAAGAAACCAGTTGACTGATTTTTTCAATGTATCAGAATATCCTGGAGCATATTCGCTATAATTAAACCTTAATGAAACCTCGTAACGTTTACCATTAGTTGTTGAAAACCATTTTATCTTACCAGGCTGATCCTGAATAAAAGTAATACGAGTTCTTGGGCTTGATAAATCAAATTCATTAACCACTCCGGTTGATGCTGTTAATATCTCATCATTTTTATTAATGGTAAGTGTGTAGTTAGCGTCATTATCAAGAATTCCCACAGCGTAATACATTAACTGATTAGGCGAATAAAATGGATTTAGTATTATTGTATCACCTTCATCATTAATAATAGTTTCAGTTATGGCTTTGTTATGAATAGTAATAGTATCAAGAACCATACGATCAAGGTTTATACCATTTTTTTTACCCTCAATATATGCATCAAGTTTATAAGGATAATTACTTGAGTCTGGATTTTGAGCCAATAGCAAAGCATTGCCTGGACCAGTGTATGCCTTTGTGATTTTTACCCAGGTTGTATCATCACTAACATCAGCAATTCCATATACAATAGTAACGTCTTTATAATCGGCGTACATATCGAAATCAGTACTACAACTATTAAAAAACATTGCTCCAAAAATCAAAATTAGGGTAGATATAACTTTATTCATTTTGTTATGTTCGTTTTAAAGAATCAAACGGCCAAAATTAGCATTTATTATTACAGAATTCACATATATTGTTACATATAATAATGAATTAAAGCTCAAACCAATTTGGTATTGGCGGTTATTTCATAAAACCAAATCTCTAAATATATAAATTCTTAACTTTTTCGATTTTAAAAGTTTTTCCAATACCTAATGGATCATCAACTGATTGGATTATTGATTATCAAAATAAACATATTTACATACATTTTAAACCAAAGTTTCGGTTATTAGATATTTCTGAATTACTATGTGGAAGGTAATTAAGTAAGTAAATTATCTGTAAGGAAGCTTATAAATCATAATACTGGCATTGCTTACTTTTGTTTAAACTTGAAACCCAGGTTATAATCTTCAATCAAATTTCGTTCTGTTGAAACAGAAAGTTGAATTGGGGTTACAATTGAATGTCGGGAAGCAAATATTCCGGCACCTCCTTCAATATTAGAATAAGTGGGAACTTCTTCAAGTATTGTAGCATTTCCGGCATTAATATCGATATAGGTTATTAGCACCCTTGAACCGCAAACAATTGTAATCTCGACATTTTCGGCCCAACGTTCTACATAAAGTATATCGGGTATATTTGATTCAAGTAGTGTATAAAAATCGGCTCCATAATAACTAACCTCCATAATTTCTCCGCCTTCGTCTGTTTTTGCATTTAATGTTTGGTTAAACCAATACACGGATTTTTTAAGGGTATCGTTATAACCCGGTGCGTATTCACTATAATTAAATTTTATTGAAAATAAATACCGAGCACCATTTCTTGCACTTAACCATTTAATCGAACCATAAGAAGTCTGCGTGAAAACAATACGTCTGTCAGGCTCAGTTATGCGAAAATCATCAACAATCCCTGTTGTTGCTAATATGGTTTCACCATCATTTTTGTTTATTGTTAATGTATATTCAGCATCCTTATCAAGTTTACCAACAGCATAATACACTAATTGTTCCGGAGAGTAAAATGGGTTCAAAATTACAGTGTCACCATCATTATTGATAATTGTATCAGTTATTACTTTATTGTGAATTGTTAATGTATCCAATACCAATGGTTCTAGGTTTACACCATCTTTTTTACCCGTTAATGAGGCATCAAGTTTATAGGCAAAGTTACTCGAATCAGGGTTTTGAGCCATTAACCTTACATTTCCCGGTCCATAAAAAGCCTTTGTAATCTTCACCCAAGTAGTATCATCAGTAATATCTGCAATACAATAAACAATTGGTACTACTTTATAATCTGCATACAAATCAAAATCCGTACTACAATTGTTAATTGCAAATAGAAACAAGAATAATACTAATGACAATAGGACGTTCTTCATTTCTTCTGGGTCTTCTTAGAGAATCGAACAATCAAAATTAGCAATTATTATTATATTAAAGATATAATATTTTCGTAGTAAAAAAATAAGTTGCTCAAAATAAAATAATTTCTGAGCAGCTTAATAAATTTTATAAAAATATACTTGAATTAGAATATTGGCAATAAGCAAATAGTTGCACTTAACTCTAATTTATTCAATTTCCCAAGTATTTCCGCTATTAAATAAGTCATCAACCGATTTAAATGGTGATCTTTCTTTTACCTCTTTCACCGAATTCCAAACATTTTCTTCCAAAGTTTCGGTTTTCACTGCTCTTATTACTCCAATCGCTTCTGGCATTTCTGGTGGCGACATACTTGCCAGCATCATATGTATCCCAGGGTCGGGTGTACCTGGATCATGTACAAGTATATCCTCAACAGTAATACCGTCTTTACCAATTTCAACAGACTTAAGATTAGTGCCTTCAAGAATAATACCCTTATAATCATCCTTGCCAAAAAGCATTGGTTTACCAGCTTCTAGAATTAGTTGGTTATCTTCTTTGGTTTCTTTGCTTGTAATAAGCGAATGAATTTTATTTTGGAAGATAATACAGTTAGCCAAAATTTCAACAATGGATGCCCCTCTAAATTCTGCGGCTTCCTTAAATATTTTTGACATTAACTTAAGGTTAGTATCAACAACTCTCGCAAAGAATTTCCCCTGGGATCCAATAACAAGCTCACCAGGATTGAAAGGGTGCTCAAAAGTACCTTGTGGTGATGTTTTTGTTTTTGCTCCAAAAGGAGTTGTTGGTGAATATTGACCTTTTGTAAGACCGTATATCTTATTATTAAACATTAAATAATTAATGTCAGGGTTACGTCGTGCGATGTGAATAAAGTGGTTTCCTCCAATTGCCATCGAGTCGCCATCACCTGAGATCATCCAAACACTAAGTTTTGGATTTGTTAATTTTATTCCCGTTGCCAATGCAGCTGCCCTACCGTGAATTCCATGAATTCCATATGTATTCATATAATATGGAAAACGTGATGAACAACCAATACCCGAAACAATAACAAAATCTTCTTTTGGTATTCCAAGTTCAGGAAATACATTTTCTAATGATCTAAGAATTGCATGGTCGCCACAACCAGGACACCATTTTACCATTTGGTCGCTTTCAAAATCCTTTTTGGTGAGTGTAAGACTTTTTGTTTCTATATTTTCCATCGTCTTAGTCATTTAAAAGTTCGTTAACTTTGTCTACAATTTCAGTTACCATAAATGGCAAACCCTGTACCTTATTATATTGCTCATAAGAAAATTCAGGAAACTGCATACGCAGGTAATTTACAAATTGGCCCATATTAATCTCACACACAACAATCCTTTTATATCTGGATAGTATATCTCTTGTATTTTTTGGAAGTGGCATAATATATTTAAAATGCGCAAGACTTACTGATTTACCTTCGGCAATTAATTTCTCAATGGCAGTAAGAAGTACTCCATAAGTTCCTCCCCAGCTCACAACCAGTATATCTGCTTCATCTTCCCCAACTACCTCCTGTTCGGGGATATAATTTGCAACACGGTTTACTTTCTCTTCTCTTAGCTTTGTCATAAGCTCGTGATTGAGAGGATCCATTGATACATTACCTGAAATATTTTCTTTTTCAAGTCCGCCAATTCTATGCCTTAAGCCTTCAGTTCCTGGCAAAGCCCATCTTCTTCTAAGCTTTTCTTCGTCTCTGGCATATGGCTTATATGTAGGATCATTAGCATCAACAATTGGAGGTATAATAATAGGTAAATCTTTAACCGTTGGAATTTTAAATACTTCTGAACCATTTGCAATTGATCCATCAGTAAGAAGAATAACCGGTGTCATGTGTTCCAAAGCTAACTTTGATGCTTCAAATGCTGAATAGAAACAATCTGCAGCACTGGAAGCAGCTAAAATAATAACAGGAGCTTCACCATTTCTACCAAATAATGCCTGCATTAAATCGCTTTGCTCCGACTTAGTCGGCAATCCGGTAGATGGGCCACCGCGTTGAACATCAACAATAACAATTGGTAACTCTGTAATAACTGCTAACCCAATTGCTTCACTTTTAAGAGATAATCCGGGCCCTGATGTTGTTGTAATTGCTAAAGCACCGGCGAAACTTGCACCAAGTGTAGAAACAATCCCGGCAATTTCATCTTCTGCCTGAAACGAAATACATGTAAATTCTTTATGCTTCGATAATTCTTGTAAAATTTCGGTAGCTGGCGTAATAGGATAAGATCCAATAAAAATATTACGTTTTGATCTTTCGGAAGCAGCAAGAAAGCCCCATGCGGTTGCAAGGTTTCCGGTTACATTACGATATTTTCCTTTTTCAAGTGGTGCTGCCTCAACTTTAAACGTGTTGGCAAATGCTTCAATTGTATCACCAAAGTTAAAGCCTGCCTCAAGCACCTTTTTATTTGCTTCAACAATTAAAGGGTTTGACTTAAACTTTGATTCAAAAAACGAAAATGTTTTAGTATAATCTCGGTTAAACATATAAAAAACGATTCCAAGGGCAAACATATTCTTCGATTTTTGCGAAGTTTTATTATCAAGGTTCAGCTCTTTTACAGCCTCCCTTGTTAATGTAGTAAGGGGTGCTTGAATTACAACATGCCCAACTAGTGATTCATCTTCGAGTGGATTTGAATCATACCCTGCTTTTTCAAAGTTCTTATCAATAAAAGAGTCGGTATCTACAATTATAATTGCCTCATTAGTTATCCATCTCATATTTGCTTTTAACGAAGCTGGATTCATGGCAATGAGTACATCTGCTAAATCGCCAGATGTATGAATATCGGTACGTCCAAAATGAATTTGAAAACCAGATACTCCGGCAACTGTACCTTGTGGAGCCCGAATTTCAGCTGGATAATCTGGAAATGTAGCAAAATCATTACCTGCGAAGGCAGTTGAATCCGAAAAAAGGCTACCCGTAAGCTGCATTCCATCACCAGAATCGCCAGCAAACCGAATCACTGCATGATCCAACTCAACCACTTTATTTTTCTTTGATATCATCTATGAAATTAGTTTAGAATATCTGACAAAACTAAACCTTAATAATAAACGCAAAGCCAATTTTTGTCAATATTTTTTTACAAATAAAACTATTTATTCCTGAGATGTATTAGCCATATATAAATATCTCACTTCCTGAATTTTATGATTTGTCAATAACATTATTATAAATCAGTTATTCACAAATTATATTTAGACTAAATTATAAATAAAAGAGTATTTTAATAATATGGAATGTTCGTTCGCATTATATAGCATAAAAAAATTCTTTACCACCTTGCTTAATATATAATCTAATACTTATTTATAATTATTATTAATTTGATTTTTTGGCTTACTTTTTAACCTAAAAACATTGTGTATTAAACAAAACTATATATTTGCAAAGTAATTATTAAATTTAATTTATTGCATTATGGCTTATAAAATCACAGACGATTGTACTGCATGCGGTACATGTATCGATGAATGTCCGGTAGAGGCAATTACTGAAGGTGATATCTACGTAATTGATCCGGATCTTTGTACCGATTGCGGTGCATGTGCTGATGTTTGCCCTGTTGAAGCAATTCATCCAGAGTAACCAGTATCAAAACATAAGAATCCCGACACCTTTTTTTGGTTGGTCGGGATTTTTTTTAACTATTTTTGTTATTTTGAATGTTTCTAAATAAACGTGGATCTCAATAGAAATTGTAATTTTGAACAAGCTACTTCAACAACAAGCTTATAATTGGGTTTCAATTAACAAACTATCATGGATAGATATAATTTTTTAAATAACTCCGATCCTGCAATAATTGAAGAACTTTACAGGACATTCAAAGAGTCACCCTCAGAACTTGATGACGGTTGGTTAAGTTTTTTTGAAGGTATGGATTTTGCTTTTCAAAATTATTCTGGCAATCAATCCGATAATGCATCCTCGGACGAATTTAAAGTAATTAATCTAATTAATGATTATAGGCGCAGAGGTCACCTTTTCACAAAAACAAACCCTGTAAGAAAAAGAAGGGAGTATAAACCCGATTTAAGTTTAAAAAATTACGACTTAAAAGATAAAGATCTGAATAGAACTTTTGAAGCCGGCTTTAAAATAAACATTGGGGCAGCAAAACTCAAAGATATAGTTTCATTTTTGGAAACAACTTATTGCCGATCGATAGGTGTTGAATATTTATTTATTCGCGACTTAAACATTGTTAAATGGCTTCAAAATAAGTTTGAGAGCACTAAAAACAGCCCTGAATTTAACAAGAGTGAAAAGGTTTATATTCTTGAAAAACTCCGCCGTTCGGTGATGTTTGAGAATTTTTTACAGAAGAAATTTCCTGGTCAAAAACGATTTTCACTTGAAGGTGCCGAATCCCTAATCCCTGCATTGGATGCAATAATGGAAAAGGGATCAGAAATGGGCATTAAAGAATTAATTATTGGGATGCCTCACCGTGGAAGATTAAATGTATTGGTTAATATACTCCGTAAACCATTTAAAAATGTTTTTTCTGAATTTGAATGTATTGAATATGACGATGAAGGTTTATTGGGTGATGTTAAATATCATCTAGGTTATACAATTGATAGAAAAAGCAGTGCCGGAAAAAACATCAAATTAACACTAGCCCCAAATCCTTCACATCTGGAGGCAGTTGACCCTGTTGTTGAAGGCATAACAAGGGCTAAAATTGACGAAATTTACAATGGTGATTCAAATCAGATTGTGCCGATATTAATACACGGCGATGCTTCGATTGCCGGCCAAGGTGTTGTTTACGAAGTACTACAAATGCAGGATTTAATTGGCTATAAAACAGGTGGAACAATTCATCTGGTAATCAACAACCAAATTGGATTTACTACCGATTATCTGGATGCCAGATCCAGCACTTATTGTACTGATATTGCAAAAATAACCCTCTCACCCGTATTTCACGTAAATGGCGATGACCCTGAAGCTTTAGTTTACAGTATTCAAACGGCAATGGAGTTCAGAAACAAATTTAAAAAAGATGTTTTTATCGACATACTTTGCTATAGAAAATACGGTCACAATGAGGGTGATGAACCCAGGTTTACTCAACCAATCCTATACAAGGCGATCGAAAAACACCCCAACCCTTATCAAATTTATAAGCAAATACTAATTAAGCAAGGCATTACAAATGAAGATGAATGTAAGGTAGAAGAAACATTATTTACGGCTAAGCTTGAAAAAAATTATTTAGAAGGCAAAACAACCAGTAAAACTACTATCGACAGCTTCCTTTCTGATACATGGAAAGGCATTGTAAAAGCAACTGAAAGTGATTTCCTGTCATCCCCAAACACTGCCATTAAACCTGATGAACTAACAAAACTTGTTATTGGGCTTACTCACCTTCCTGAAGGAAAAAATTTCTTCCGAAAAAGTGTAAGATTGAATGATCAACGAAAAGACATGCTTAAAAATGGTGGAAAATTTGACTGGGCAATGGGTGAATTATTGGCTTATGCCAGCTTGGTTACAGAAGGTATTCCGGTACGCGTTAGCGGACAAGATGTTGAAAGAGGAACATTTTCGCACAGGCATGCTGTGATAAGAATTGATGATTCTGACGAAAAATATTTACCATTACAGCACTTAAGTAAGGAGCAGGCCTCATTTGAAATTTACAATTCAAACCTTTCGGAATATGGTGTTCTTGGATTTGAATATGGTTATTCGCTGGCATCTCCCAATAAACTCACAATTTGGGAAGCACAATTTGGCGATTTTGCCAATACAGCTCAAGTGATATTTGATCAGTTTCTAAGTAGCGGTGAGGATAAATGGAATGTAATGAACGACTTGGTTGTACTTCTGCCTCATGGTTATGAGGGTCAGGGACCCGAACATTCCAGTGCCCGAATGGAAAGATATTTATTGCTTTGCGCCGATAATAATATGCAGGTGGCCAACTGTACAACACCCGCAAATTTTTTCCATATTCTACGACGTCAATTACACCGGCCATTTAGAAAACCTTTGATAATATTCACACCTAAAAGCCTTTTACGACATCCCAATTGCATTTCTTCAACCAATGAATTTTCTCATGGCGGATTTAAAGAAATAATAGATGACGCTACAAATAATCCTGAAAAAGTAGAAAAGATAGCACTTTGTACCGGTAAAATATATTATGAACTTCTTCAGGAAAATCAAAAACAAAATAATGGTAAAGTTGCGATAATTCGAATTGAACAACTATATCCATTCCCAAAAAAACAATTAACAGATATCCTTGCAAGATATACGAATGCGAGAACTTATCTGTGGGTTCAGGAAGAACCAGCAAATATGGGTGCCTGGCAATTTATTTTCAATCTACTGTCCCCCAACTTCGACATTAAGGTTATTTCAAGACCCGCAAGTGGTAGCCCTGCAACGGGATCTAATAAATTCCATATAATCCGACAACAAAAAATAATTGATAAAGTATTCGATCAATGTAATTGCCCATATATAGATACCGAATGTAAGATGGTTTGCATCGGAAACAAATGGAAATCATTTGAAAAGGAATTACTCGATCTTAATATTAAAAATATGGATAGTAGTTTTCATTCTGGGGTTAAACCGCTAATGTAATGAATGAGTTATTTAGTGAATAATACGATTAAGTAAACAATATATATCATGAAAGTTGAAATAATAGTTCCAAGTCCGGGAGAATCAATTACTGAAGTACAAATTGCAGGTTGGCTTGTTGCTGATGGTGAACAGGTTGAAGAAAATCAAGATATTGTTGAAATTGACTCCGACAAAGCCACACTTAGTGTTGCGGCCAAGGCAACTGGTAAAATTACAATTCTGATTGAAGAAGGTGAAACTGTTGAGATTAATTCAGTGATTGCAGAAATAGATACTGAAGTTAAAGGTAATATTGTTGAAAAAGATGCTTCACCCATCCCTGAAAAGGAAGTAGCTGTGAAAGTTACTGAAGATAAACCAGCTAAAAATAAAGAGAAACAATTGACAATTACGGAAGAGTTAAACGTTTCTCCATTGGCTCGTAAAATGATGAATAACAATAGTATTAGTGAATCCGAGATCTTTGACTTTTTTAAACAACAAAGAATAGGAAAGAAAGATATAGAGTATTTTATTGAAAAAGGAATTGGCAAGAATACATCGGGGTCTGAGATCTCATCAAATTCATGGAGTGGTGGTCGTGAGAGTAAGAATACTAAAATGAGTATGCTTAGGAAAAAACTTTCACAGCGACTGGTTTCAGTAAAAAATGAAACAGCTATGCTTACTACTTTTAATGAAGTAAACATGACCCCAATAATGTCGATACGTAAGAAGCACAAAGAGACTTTTAGCAAACTGCATGACGTAAACTTGGGATTTATGTCGTTTTTCACAAAGGCGGTAACCGAAGCAATGGCATCATTCCCTCAAGTAAATTCTCAAATAGTTGGGGATGAGTTTGTGAGTTTTGGTTATGTTGATATAAGTATCGCTATAAGTTCGCCTAAGGGTCTTGTTGTTCCTGTATTGCGAAATGCTGAAAGCATGAGCCTTGCACAAATTGAACAAGAGATTAAAAACCTTGCCATTAAAGCACGCGATAACAAACTAACTCTTGACGAAATGACAGGTGGCACTTTCACAATAACCAATGGAGGAGTGTTCGGTTCCATGATGTCAACTCCTATATTAAATCCACCACAAAGTGCCATTCTTGGTATGCATAATATTGTTGAGCGACCCATAGCTGTAGCTGGAAAAGTAGAAATTCATCCAATGATGTATATTGCATTGTCGTACGATCATAGAATAATTGATGGACGCGAATCGGTAGGTTTCCTTGTTAAAGTAAAAGAGATGTTGGAAAATCCGGAACGGATGTTATTTGGATCAAAAGACCCAATTGAAGTACTTCTTGGCATATAGATACCATAATTAAGACAAGTTGAACCAAGGTATATTTAAGAGCTCGAAAGTAGCCACAATTTCTACTTCTCATTTTTTGCATGATGTATACTCATCATTTTTGGCTCCAATATTGCCCTTGATTATTGACAAATTTGGACTTTCATTATCAGGAGCAAGTATACTTTCACTGGTTCAACAATTACCCTCCTTTTTAAGTTTATTCATTGGAGCAGTTGCGCATAAACTACCTTGGAGGTGGATAATTATATTAGCTCCGGTAATAACAGGTATTTGTGGCAGTTTAATTGGAATAGCGGAGAACACATATATTCTTGGAATATTGTTATTTACAATTGGCATTTGCTCAGCTGCATTTCATGTTACAGCACCTGTGATGATAAAGTATTTTTCAGGTAAACAATCCGGGAAAGGTATGAGTTGGTATATGCTTGGAGGAGAAGTAGCTCGTATGTTAGGTCCGATAATAATTGTGAGCGCTGTTTCGTACTGGCAACTTGAAGGCACATGGAGACTGATGTTTCCGGCTATGGCAGCAGGACTAACACTGTTTTTTGTTATTGAAAATCTTCCTTATCAGAAGTTTGCCAATAATGGCCAAAAACCTATTAACTGGTGGAGCACAATAATTGAATACCGATATTTTTTTATTGCTCTCACACTATATATGTTATTTCGTTCTTTAATGAAAGGTTCACTTGCAACTTTTCTACCAACGTACCTGGGATTAAAGGGAAGTAGCTTATTTACTGGAGCTGTTGCCTTATCAATTTTGCAGGGGGCAGCAGCATTTGGGAGTTTCGTAATGGGTGGGATATCTGATAAGATAGGAAGGACTAGATCATTACTTATACTTGCGATTGCATCTCCGGTATTAATGTTGCTTTTTGTTTTTTCGGGTTTGGTTATTCAAATGATTCTACTATTACTACTTGGCGTAGTGTTGTATGCAACAACTCCTGTATTATTGGCTCTTGTTCTTGAACAAGGATCGAACCAACCTGCGATGATGAATGCAGGTTTTACAACAATAAATTTTGCCACCAACGCAATTGCAGTTCTATTTACCGGTATCCTAGGTGATATTATTGGGTTGGATATGACACTTCAAATAGCTGCTTTTATAGCCATTGGTGCTATACCGTCTGTTTTCTATTTAAAAAAACATAGCGTTGTAAAAAATTAATCCTCAATTATATTAAATATCAGATTTATTAAAAAAGTAGTTGCTATTTGTTTTTTGAAGATTACCTATCACACAACTAATTATTAACTTTGCGAAAAATTTGATTAATGAACAACAAAGTTGATTTTTTAGTTATAGGTAGTGGAATGGCAGGATTAATATATGCTCTAAAGGTTGCTCCATACGGAAGTGTATGTATTTTGTCAAAGATAAATATGGACGAAACTGCAACCAGTTATGCCCAGGGCGGTATTGCTGCAGTTATGTATGATCCTGACAATTATGAAAAACATATTCAGGACACAATTAATGCTGGAGCAGGATTAAATAAGGAGCATATTGTTAGAATTGCTATTAATGAATCCACTGAAAGAATCAAAGAATTAGCTGAGTGGGGAACTCAATTCGACAAAGAATCTACAGGGAAGTATAGTCTTGCAAAGGAAGGCGGTCACTCTGAATTCCGAATCCTACACCACAAGGATAATACGGGAAATGAAATCCAAAGGGCATTAAGTAAAAAGGTTAGAAACCACCCAAACATTTCAGTTCTTGAAAATCATTTAGCCATCGACCTTATTACTCAACATCACCTTGGGAAACTTGTGAAAAGAAAAAATAAGGACATTACATGTTATGGTGCTTATGCACTGAATAAAAATTCAGGTAAAATAATAACCTTGCTGGCTAAAACAACTATGCTAGCATCGGGAGGGATTGGTAATATTTATCAAACTACTACCAACCCTACCCTTTCAACCGGTGATGGGGTGGCGATGGCATATCGGGCAAAAGCTCAAATCGATAATCTAGAATTTGTGCAATTTCATCCTACATCATTATATAATCCGGGAGAAAAACCATCTTTTTTAATCACAGAGGCAATGCGCGGAGCCGGTGCCGAACTTGTTACGAAAAAAGGTGAGCCATTCATGCATAAATACGACAAACGCGGCTCCCTTGCACCTCGTGATATTGTTGCCAGAGCTATTGATAATGAGCTTAAAATAAGCGGTGACGAATTTGTTTTTCTTGATACAGAAAGAATAAGTAAGAGCGAAATAATAAATCACTTCCCTACTATTTATGCAAAATGCTTAAGTATTGGAATCGATATAACAAAGGACAAGATTCCGGTAGTTCCTGCCGCACATTACGCTTGTGGTGGAATTATAACTAATGAAAATGGCCAAACTAGTATACGTAATTTATTCGCTGCCGGTGAAGTAGCAAATACGGGATTACACGGAGCAAACAGATTAGCATCCAATTCATTACTTGAATCGGCCGTATTTTCACATAGAGCTGCTATTAAAGCATCAGAATTAGTTTCTCATATAAAATATGAAACTGATATACCTGATTGGAATGATGAAGGAACTGTTCTTAATGAAGAAATGATACTTATCACTCAATCGAAAAAAGAACTCCAGTCGATTATGAGCAATTATGTTGGCATTGTTCGATCAAACTTACGACTAAAAAGAGCACTTGATAGATTGAACATAATTTATGAAGAAACGGAAGACCTCTTTGACAAATCCATTGTGTCGGAACCAATTTGTGAACTAAGAAACATGATTAATGTAGCTCATCTAGTAATTAGGTTGGCTATGAAACGTAAGGAGAGTATTGGACTTCATTGTAATATTGATTACCCAAGTGCTTAAAATAAGTAGCCAATTACTGCGTTATTTTCATCTTAAAACCTAGTCATTTACTATTGTAAACTCCCAGTTTTTAAGATATCAAAAGCCTTGTACTTGACTATTTATTTCAATCACTAAAATTTTAGTAATTAGATTGAAAAGAAACTATGGCAACTATAAAATCAGTAAAG
Organism: Bacteroidota bacterium; assembly: GCA_013203805.1. Lineage (GTDB taxonomy): Bacteria > Bacteroidota > Bacteroidia > Bacteroidales > F082. The sequence continues at coordinate 14,303 of JABMPH010000014.1, forward strand.
GGAATTATTCCCAAATGGGGTGATAACTGCTTCATTGCAGATAATGCAACTTTAACAGGCGATGTTATAGTTGGCAACGATTGTAGCATATGGTTTAATGCAGTTGTGCGAGGGGATGTACATTCTATAAGAATTGGGAACAATGTTAATATTCAAGATAATGTAGTTATACATTGCACCTATCAAAAAGCACCTGTAAGTATTGGCAACAACGTTTCAATAGCGCATTCGGCTATTGTTCATGGTTGCACTATTCATGACAATGTTCTTATTGGTATGGGAGCAATACTAATGGATGGAGTAGTTGTTGAAAGCAATTCGATAATTGCTGCCGGTGCGGTTATCTCAAAAAACACTGTAGTTAAATCGGGAAGTGTTTTTGCAGGTGTCCCTGGAAAACTTATTAAGTCTGTTGATACAAAACTCCTAGAGGGCGAAATTAATCGCATTTCAACCAATTATAATCTGTATGCAAGTTGGTATGATGATTGAATTGATCTATAACTTATCAACCCTCATAAATACATCCCAATATTTCTCTTTATTCATATCCGACCAGTGTATTTGAAAATATCGATATTGGAATGTTTGTATTTGACAAATAATAATTATCAATATAATCAAGGAAAAATATAACCGGCGAATCCACCTTAGTTTAATTTCTTTTAGTGTAATTGCCAATAGTATCATAAAGAGAGGTATATATTCAACATATACTCTTGATGAAAAACTACCACCATAGAACCACATCCACCAGGAAGCAAAAACATATGTTATAAAAGCCAAAAATCCAAACATAGAATAAAACTCAAACTTATTGGTCTTCCAAAGAAAATACCCTCCGGTTAATGAGACTAAAAATATTGGGGTATAGAGAAATAAGCCTTTCTTATAACTAAATAGCATCTCAATAATTTGAGGGTTTAGAAAATTAAATCCTACGTCACCATACGAATCAACAATA
>JABMPH010000139.1 GCA_013203805.1 Bacteroidota bacterium
TCAGCCCTTTGAAGGTGATCATGCAGAACGTTTAACTACCGATTATAAAAGAGTTTAGCGCAATGTGGCGCGCACTTTCTTTCAAGACAAGCGCTACGTGATAATCTGTAGCACATATAGGAAAGCAGCTTAAATTTTTATTTTAATGATAGAGTTGCAGGGTCTGCCATTTGAAAGAGTCAAAATTGTATCAAATATTTTAGCCTTGACAACATCGTTGTTTTCACAGAGGATATAGCGTTTTTAAACTATATTTTCAGGAGAAAACTATGATAGTAAGTGCAATATTTAAAAAATTTAAGGAAAAAGCACCGTTACCGGTTATGGCAAGAGCATTAATTGAACGAGTATTTAATGCAAAGATGCTTGATAAATGGTTTGAACAAACCGCAGAGAAGCAATACACACGAGAATTATTATTTTCATCAATATTTGATATTATGAGTCTTGTTATATGTAAAGTACAACCAACAATTAATAGCGCATACCAATCTTTAGAGAAAGAAATAACGGTATCAATAAAGTCTGTATACAATAAACTAAATGGTATAGAAAGTATAATATCAGCAGAATTAGTAAGATATTCAGCAACAAAATCAGTAGCATTAATTAAAGAACTTGGAGGAGGAATAGAAAATCCGTTACCCGGTAAACAGATAAAAATACTTGATGGTAATTGCCTGGAAGCCAGCGATCATCGAATCAAGGAATTGAGAGGGTTAAGGGCAGGAGTATTGCCAGGCAAGTCGTTAGTAGTCTTAGATCCGGTCTTACGCCTAATAATAGATGCCTATCCTTGCGAAGATGGTCATGCCCAGGAACGATCATTGCTAAAAGAAGTGTTACCAAGTATACAGAGAAATGATGTCTGGGTAGGAGATCGAAATTTTTGTATAGTTAGTTTCCTATGCGGTATAGCGAGTAGCGACGCATTTTTCATCATACGGCAACATGGTAATTTGCCATTTGAATTAACAGATACAAAAATAAAGTTTATAGGAGACAGTCCAACCGGCAAAGTCTATGAACAATTGGTAGAGGTGGTAGATAGTGAAGAAGTAAAGCATACCTTTAGGCGTATAACGGTTAAACTAACAAACGAGACACGAGATGGAGATAAAGAAATCCATATATTAACAAACTTACCATCAGAAGAAGTAACAGCAATAAAGGTTGCAGAACTTTATAAAACGCGCTGGAAAATAGAGACGGCATTTCAAGAATTAACGCGAGATTTTAATTCAGAAATTAACGGACTGGGTTATCCAAAAGCCGCGTTGTTTGGATTTTGTGTAGCCTTAGTAACATATAATATATACTCGGTAATGAAGGCCGCAATGCAAAACGTTCATGGAGTTGAGGTAGTAGAAGAGCAGATATCAGGATATTATATAGCAAATGAAATATCAAACACAAAGATAGGTATGGAGGTAGCAATCCCAGAGAAAGAATGGATACAATTTCGTAATATGTCGAATTCACAGATGGCTCAATTTCTCATAGAGCTAGCAGGGATGATGAAATTACGTAAGTACAAAAAACATTCAAGAGGTCCGAAGAAAAAAGTAATAAAAGAGAAATTTGACAAAAAAGTGCCGCATGTTTCTATAGCAAAAATTCTTGCCAAGAGAAACACATGATTTCATCACCTTCAAAGGGCTGGTGTTAACGTTTAATGTCTTTGTTTGAGTTTCCGGTAAAAAGCTATAAACTATGCAAAAAAATGTAGTCAGTACGCAACTTCTAGTTATCACGCCAGTGGCATTTCCACAAAATAGTACTATATGTTGTATCGGCAGGCTATTCAATACTATGGTATAATGTGTTAAATCACGGAAATGTCGCTGTTGTGATAAGTATCGTGTATAAATTGACTTTGATTTATCGGTAGTAATATTTGAATAATATTGCCATGGACTACAACCAGCAAAACCAGGTTATCTGAGTTTTGAAGTTTTTTTTTAACCCGACTTGATGTAATGATAGTGAAGAATTTTTCGTATGTGAGTTCTACTTTTATTCTAATAATTATTGATTTCGTATTTTTGAATAACTTCTCTTTCAGGAGCATTATCCGGCTGACCGGTGAGCAAGATAATCCTTACGAGATTGGTTTTTAGTGTTTTGCGTACAAACTGAACCAATTTTAAGCCAGTGTCACTTGTCTCCATTACAATGTCCATCAAGATTACAGCAACATCATCATGTTGGCTGAGCAGTCCTTCTCCTTTTTGGTGGAATATGCGTTTAAGAATTAAATCTTTAGTGTTTAGGCGGTGTTGATAAATTAAAAAGATATATAAAATAATTATGCGTTAAGATTCCAGTTGTAATGGAGATAATATATATTTCTTTTGGTATAACAATGACCTCTTAACCATTAACAAAGTTTGAAGCGTAAACTCTAATTCGTTTTTAATATTCCCGTTTAAACCGTTAATATAAAAAATAAGATTTGACATTCAAGACGACTAGTCGTATAATCCAAAACATGATTACACTCTCAGACAAAAATATGGATAAAAAGATGGCAATTATTCAAAAATCCATACATATAATGCATCTTAAAGGTTATAACGCAACCGGGGTGCAAGAGCTGGTGGATGCGGCAGGGATACCAAAAGGATCGTTTTATAATTACTTTAAAAGTAAAGAGGATTTTGCTATAGATGCATTGACATATTTTGCTGATAGATTTCAGAAAACAATTGAACAGCATTTAAATGATAAAACTTTTACACCGGTAAAAAGGCTGGAAAAGTTATTCATTCAATTAATTGAATGGTATACAGATGAATTCAAA
>JABMPH010000140.1 GCA_013203805.1 Bacteroidota bacterium
CGATATCCGTGGGTTATGGGGAACGGAGCTCAATGCCGATATTGCATATAGAATTGGATATTTTATTCCTGAGGTTTTTGACGTAAAAAAAATATTAATTGGCAGGGACATTCGATTATCATCAAATGAGTTTTTTAATGCTTTGGCCAATGGAATTACTGATGCAGGGGCAAATATTTGTGATGCCGGTTTAACAACAACCCCAATGGTTTATTGGGGAACAGGGAAATATGATTTCGAGTTTTCGATAATGATAACAGCCTCTCATAATTCGAGTGGGTATAACGGGCTTAAATTTTCAGGAAAAGATGTACTCCCAATTGGTTATGATAATGGATTAAATAATATAGAGCGGTTGGTAGAAAGTGATATAACTCCTATTATAAAAAAGAAAGGCAAAATTGCGGAATTTAATTTTAAGGATGATTACTTACGTTTTTTACAAAATTATAAGAAGGATTATTCTACCCTTAAAATAGCTATCGACTGTTCTAATGGAATGTCATCCATATTTGCAAGGGAGATATTTGGCGATGAACCAATGTATTTGAATGAACAGATGGATGGCAAATTCCCCGGTCACGAACCGAATCCTCTTGACCCTGAAAATCAAAATCAAATAAAAAAATGTGTAACCGATAATAGTTGCGATGTTGGGGTTATTTTTGATGGAGATGCAGATCGTGTAATGTTTATTGATGAAAATGGAAAATTTATTTCTCCAGATTTAATAATTGCTTTACTGGGTCATTATTTTTTTGAAGAAAGGAGTGAAAAGGGTAAGGTTGTTCATGATATAAGAACATCAAAAGCTGTTGGTGAATATTTAGTACAGTTTGGAGTTGAAATTGATATATGGAAAGTAGGAAGGGCATTTGGAGCTACTAAACTAAAGGATGTTAATGGCATATATGGAGGCGAATTGGCAGGTCATTACTATTTCCGCGATTTTTATTATTCTGATTGTGCATTTATGGCAGCAGAATTAGTATTGAATATAGTAAAGGATTTTAACGATAAAGGAAAAACGTTTTCTAACGTTATCAGAGAGATATCCACATATGCAAATACAGGCGAGGTTAACTTTGTTATTGAGAATAAGCAAGAAGCCATGGATACTATTCTAAACTTCTTTAAAGATCAAAATGACGATTTTAAATTTTTCGATTTTGATGGTTATAGATTGGAGTTTGAAGATTGGTGGTTTAATATACGACCATCAAATACTGAACCTTATCTGCGTTTTTTAGCAGAGGCCAAGAACGAAAAATTACTAAAGGAAAAAACAGACATTATTTACGGAATTCTTCAAAAATATACTTCGTAGTTATGGGTATATTTAATAGGTTTGCTTCATGGGTTTTAATAATTGTTATTATTTTATCGTGCACTCAATCGTTAGTTAGTCAAACCCACGAAGTATACCCTGATACACTTAATAAAAAACGTTTAAATACAGTTGTTTACACTGCTTCCGGACTGTATGTTGCCACACTTGGAGTATTGTATTTTGGCTGGTATAAGGATAATGAACTAACAAAATTTCATTGGTATAATGATAATAAAGGTTGGCTTCAGGTGGATAAGGTTGGGCATGCGAATACGGCCTATGTTATTAGCAATTATGCATTTTGGTTTCTGCGTTCAGCAGGTGTAGATAATAACAGGTCGGCCATTTTTGGTGGTATAACAGGTTGGTCGGCCATGACTGTTATTGAGATTCTAGATGCTTTCTCGGCTGAGTGGGGTGCATCCTCAGGTGATTTGATAGCAAATACTGCTGGTGCTGCCTTTTTTACAGGTCAGCAATTATTATGGAAGGAGCAACGTATTAGATTCAAGTTTTCCTACCATCCCACCAAATTTGCCAGTTATCGTCCTGATTTACTAGGAGAAACCGGTTTACAACGAATACTAAAGGACTATAACGGCCAAACATACTGGTTATCGGCCAATGTAAATTCATTTCTGAAAAATGAATCAAAATTTCCACCATGGCTAAATGTATCATTTGGTTATGGAGCTACCGGAATGCTGGGCACATATTCGAATCCGCAGGAATGGGATGGCAATCCATTACCCTATCACAATCGTACACGACAATACTATTTTTCGCTAGATGTAGATTGGACCAGAATAAATACTAATTCTTCTTTTCTAAGATTTGTTTTTAAGGCATTTAGTTTTGTGAAAATTCCATTTCCCACAATGGAATACAATAGAGAAAATAATTTTGTATTCCATTGGCTGTATTTTTAGTCGCTGAAACTATATATTGCCAACTTTTTTTACAAGGAATATATATAGTGTTGACATAATAATCTTTTCAGTCATTGATTCAGTTATATAATCGGAGCAACCTGCAAGAAGAGCATCTTCCTTAGTCAGCTTTGTGGTATCAGCACCAATATATGCAACTATCGGCAGCCTCTTGTTAAATGCTTTAATGGCTTTTGTGGTTGTAATTCCATTCATTCCCTCTAGATCAATATCTATTATCATTAGGTTTGTTTCGTAATTATTCTGGCATAATTCAATCGCTTCTATCCCACTTTTTACGTGTATGGCTTTTGTTCCAAAATCAGCAATTATTTTCGAAATACTGTCAAACATAGTTTTTGTATTTGTAACAATTGTGACAGTACTATCCTCCATTGAATTTTTAACGTTTATTGCATCAATTTCTATGGGCTTATATGGAATAGAAAATGAGAATTTAGAACCCTTTCCCACTTGCGATTCAACCCAAATGGTGCCACCTAAATATCCCAGAACAGCTTTAGAAATACTTAACCCTAAACCATTGCCGCCATAAAGCTTTTCGGAATTCTTATGAGCTAAACGATTGAACCTCCCAAAAATTGATTTAAAATGTCTTTCCTCAATCCCAACACCTGTATCAGTAATTTCAAAAATAATATATTGGTCTTTAATATAATAGGCAAGTTCAACTGATCCTGTTTCAGTGAATTTAATAGCATTATCAAGTAGATGATCAATAATTTCTATTACTTTATATGCATCCATCTTTACAATCGAATTATAGAGGCTATTATAACTATTTATAGTAAAATTAATTGATGTATTCTGAAATGTGTGATTGTACTTGATAAAAATATCTGAAATTAATTTTTTTAATTCCACTGTTTTATTGGTAATAAGTATGTCCCCTGATTGAAGTCGCGAAAAATCAATTATTTTGTCAATTATTTTACTGAGTTGGTGTCCTGATTTAATTATTGAATCATGGAAATCATCTTTCTCCGATTTGCTAAGATCACTTAGTTTTAGTAATTGAGTGAAACCCATCATTGCGTTTAAGGGTGTTCTAATTTCATGCTGCATATTGTGCAGGAAAGAAGTTTTAATATTATCGCTTTGTTCGGCTTTTTCCTTTGCTAGTAGTAATTCTTCATCTTGTTTTTTCTTTTCAGTAATATTTCTCCATACAACATACAGATATTCAACTCCGGATATCGGGATTGCAGTTAGCGATACATCAACATAAAATGGCTCATTATTTTTATTCTGGTGCAGCCATTCAAATCTTGTGAATCCATGTTTACGTGCATTAATAATCATCTCGTGTGCTTTATCCTCCGACAACATTCCGTCGGATTGTTCTTCAGGTGATATTTCACGAGGGTAGGTTCCGATAATTTCGGTTTTATCATCTAATCCAAGAATTCTTAATGCTGCATCGTTACAATTTATGAATGTGTTATCTTTTCCAATAATTAATACAGGGTCACTTGTTTTTTCGAAAAGCAGCTTATACTTTTGTTCACTTTCAAAAAAGGAGGCTTCAACCTGTTTGCTTTCGGTTATATCTAAACCTGAACTTAAGCTTCCTATTATCGTTCCATTGTCATCATGAAGGATTGTGTTTTTCCATGATATCAGTCTTTCATAACCATCTGCCGAGATAATTTTATTTTCATCATTTGTAAAATCTACCTCATTATTGCCATTCATTATGTTGGAAAAACTATTGTATAATTTTTGTTTCTCAGATAGAGGAATAAAATGATTGAACCAGTTTTTACCAAGGATTTCTTCTTCATTATAACCTAATGTTTCGCATCCTTTCTTATTAATTAATGTAACAATACCTTTATCGTCCAACGCAAGAATAATAACTCCTGCAACATTTAAATATTTATGAGCCTTATCGCGTTCTTTTTTAAGAAGTTTTTCTGCAACCCGTCGTTGTTTAATCATAATGTTTGCAGAATGTGCCAATCCTTTAAACTCTTCAATATGAAGTTTTTTGTACTCAATTATTGAATTTTCCTTAGGGTTTTTGTGAAAAAATGAAGTAAATACTGCAAATTCTTTTCGGATATACCCGGAAAGGTAGAAGGAGACAGCTAAAAGAGCCAGCAATAAAACAATAAAAAGAAGTACTATGTATAATATTTTCTTGAACAGAATAGCTTGATATTGATTTTTTTTGTTTTGAACTACGGCACTTATATCATCCAGATATACACCTGCACCAATAATCCATCCCCAGTCGTCATATCCATATACATACGAAACTTTTGGAACAGGACTGAACGAATCCAATCTTTTAAATCGATACCAAAAAAAGTCACCATCAGTCTTTTTAATGGATTCCAGTTCAATGTCAAATATTCTCTGTCCATCAGGATCAATCATATTTGTAACATCCTTTTCTCCAATAATTTTTACTCCGTCAAAAACAAGAGCTTTCCCAGTGTAAGTATTTATAAAAATGTATCCTCCATGTTGCAAACGGATAGAACTTACGTAATTTAAAACCTCATTTTTTAGTTCTTCTGTTGATTTGTTTTTACTATTAATTCTGCTGAACTCAATTAATGCGACTATTCTTTTTACTTCACTTTTTATTATCTCTTGTTGTTCGGTTTCATAAGTATCCTGTATGGTCTTAATGTTATCCTTTGATTTCTTTATTTCAGTATAAACCCAAAGAGCGCTTATGGAGAAAATAGAAAGAGCAGCTGTAACAATTAGAATGAAAAAGGCACTTCTTCTTATACTTATTTTAAAACTCTTCATAGGTTAGTTACTATGGTTTTATTGGTTTCATCAAATATCTTCGATCTTTCGGGATGTTTCCCAACTACTTCTTTGTAGAATGATTTTATTTCTACCAAATCTTTTTTCACATCACCAGTTGGATAGTAAAGTTTCTTCAAGCCGCCGATTTTATTTTTATAATCAAGTACTCCAAATATTATTGGCACATTTGCTGACATTGCAATATAATAAAAACCAAGTTTCCAATCTGCTACCATACTACGAGTACCTTCCGGTGTAATTGTTATGAATAATGAATCATGTTCATTAAACATTGTTGTAACAGTATCAGTTAACTTTCCCGACTTATTTCTGTTTACAGGTATACCACCAATGAATTTCAACAAACTGCCAAAAGGCCAAAAAAAAGCTTCTTGCTTAACGAGAATTTTTGAGTCAACACCCATATGCCAAAACCCAAGCTTGCCTATCACTGTATCCCAGAGACTTGTGTGCGGAGCAACTATAATAACTGCCTTTTTTATTTCATTTGAAATTTCATTGTCAATTTTCCAGCCCCCCATATTGAGAAGTAAACCTGAAAATACTTTCATTTGTTTTTCATTTTGAAAAATGAGAATGCACAAATGTATGAAATTAATGATTTTGTTAGATATTTGTTTTATCAGATTAATATTATATTTTTGGCATTCATTAAACAGCTAACTATGACAAATAATTATAGAGGAATTTTGGTATTGTCAGTATGCATATTTGCATTTTTGTTTGTAACTGGAGGTTGTGATGACGGTGACTATATTAAAACTATAGAGAAACCTATTAAATCCTATAAGGATATTGTTACAATTAATGATTCTTTGGTTATACCTTACATATATACCAGTACGGTATCCTTAAAAAATCTTCCTGTTACCAAGAAGAAACAGAAGTTTTTTGACATGATGTTACCTGCAGTTTTAGTAGCTAAAAAGGAGCTTTCGTTTTTGTTGGCAAAGGTTGAAAAAATTTCACTAAAGGGTAATCCTTCAGCAGAGGAATTAGAATTCATTGAAAAATTAAAGAAAACTTATAAAGCCAATAATATTGAACTTTTAAAGAGCAGATTACATACTTTTCCTGTTAGCATTGTTCTAGCACAAGCCGCTATTGAAAGCGCTTGGGGTACTTCTCGGTTCTTTCTTAAGGCTAATAATCCGTTTGGGTTGTGGTCATTTAATTCAAATGAACAGAGGATTGCAGCTTCATCAACAAGATCCGGCACAAAAGTTTACTTAAGAAAATTCAATAACTTAGAGCAGGCTATAGAGGGTTATTATACAACTCTAGCCACAGGGCCATTTGTTGATTTCAGGAGAGAACGTCTTAAAACCAATAATCCTTACGTCCTTGTAAATTACTTAATCGATTATTCCGAAAGGAGAGAGGCTTATGTTCGGGAACTTACAAGTGTTATAAAAGGTAATGACCTAACAAAGTACGATGATTATCGTATCGACCCGAAGTATATTAAATAGAGTCTTTTGCAAAACTTCCCTTTTGTCTTTCTGAACGATAGTGAGGAATCTCTATTTTCAATTAGTGTTGTATATGACACAGTTTAGTTAATCATACTAAATCCCGACACCAATTATAGCAAATAGAACTCCTTAACATCCTATCCCCAAAGAGTTTTGATCCGGTCTTCAATAACCTTTTTGAATTTTTTAATGTCTGATTTTTTAACTTTTTTCAGATCTTTCTCCAGTTCGCTGTATTTCTTTTTTGCTTGCTTACTAAGATTGGGAATAATTTTATCAACTAATTCCTTCTCAGCGTCCTTTAAAGCTATTGTAAGTTCTTCGATCTTAATTTCTTTTACAAGCTTTTTTACTGCTGAATCCGACATGTCTTTAATGTCTTCAAATTTAACATTCTTGCCTTTTGCGTATGCTGTTTTTGCTTTCGCAGATGTTGTTTTGGCAGTTTTTCTGGCTATGTTTTCAACCTTTTCAGCAATATTTGTTACTGCCTCTCTAAATCCTGAAAAATCATTCGTTAACCCAGCGTTATTTTCAACCCGTATTGTAAAATCAGAAAGAACATTCATGTAGTTTATAAAGGCATCATATGGCGTTCCATATGGATTAAAATAGCTGTGAACATCACCATCGGAAAACCATTTGGTGCACATATAATAAAAATGGTCGCTTGTTTGTAAGTATAACCAATCCTTCAATATTTTAGGATCACTTATGTTTTTGATTTGAGATTCAAGTTGGTAAAGCTTGTCAAATGCCTCATCTTGGAGGTCGTTGCCCAGCCATGCCGTTAAATCACGCTCCTCATCTGCCCATGAAATTGGTGTTGGAACATGAATGGCACTTACTGGTTTTAGTCTTTCACCTAATTCTTTTGGAGTAGCAAAATTGAAATTAGTTTTTGAAAGAACTAAACCTGGCAGTTCTTTCATAAAATTGAAAATTCCGGTTTCTTCCCATTGGTGCTCACCAAAAGTTTCATAATCCATAAA
>JABMPH010000015.1 GCA_013203805.1 Bacteroidota bacterium
AAATAGTCTTATCGCATTTTCTTTTGTCATAATTCACTATTTTTTCAAAACCAAAGATAACTTTTCTTTGAAGTCTGTTATTTATTGAATTTGGATTTTTCCTAACAATGAATGCCAACGGTATTGCGATGCGCCGTTGCCGCTTTTTTGTTGATTTTTGAGTTTGTAATTTAACTTCAAATTTACAGATAATTTTTCTACGAAGCCATTGCCACGGCTATGGCGTATGCGCTTTTGTTATAAGCCGTTTTTTATTCTTTTTAATGATTATATTTTATTTCTGCAATTGTTATTCTTGGTTTTTATCTTGTACTTAGTCTATTGAATTTAAAATTCTGGATTATTCAGGTCGCAGTTTTTAAGTCAGTCGGTTTCATTATAATTTCCATTATTGATTTCTGATTTTTCAAATTGTTAAGAAATTATGAAATGTTTATTTGATTATTGTCATAATGTTATGAAAAGTCATGCTTTATAACAACAATTTTGAAGTCCGCACTAGATTGAAAAGTAATCGAGAGTAATATCAAACACCAATATTGAATGGGCAGGAATACCTGAGGGAGAGCCAGAGCCATAAGCCAAACCAGAAGGTATAATTAATTTAATTTCTCCTCCTGTACCGATTAACTGGAGACCTTCCTGCCAGCCTAATATCAAACTATGTAAAGAAAATGTGAGGTTTATTCCTGAATCCAATTCGTCACCATTTAAAAGATAACCAAAATAATCAACGGTAATTTCTGAGTAACTAGTGGGATGGTTATTACTGCCAGGCTCAATGATCACATAATACAATCCACTATCAGTAAACTGACCATCCAGTTGTTGCTCTTCAACATATTTAAGAATGATCGCTTTATCAATCGCTGCCTGGATTGAATCATGATTAATTGAATCACCTTTAACAAAAATGTCAAAAACTAATATGGAGTTTGCTGGAACATCAGGATAAGTACCAGGTCCATATGCCAGGTCTGAAGGAATGATTAGCTTGATAACTCCACCATCCCCAATCAGTTGAAGACCTTCTTGCAAGCCAGGAATGGCATCTTTCAAAGTAAGTGTTGTGTCATTACTTGAATCAATGCTATTGCCATTTAGTAAATAGCTTATATAGCCAAGAGTGATTTTTGAATCAATTGTAGGGAGATCAGTATTTCCTAGCTCACTAATCATATACCATAAACCACTTGATGTAAATTGGCCTTCCAATTGGTTTGCTTCAACATACTCTATTATGTCAGTATTATCAATATCAGCCTGATTTAGTTCTTTTTGGCAAGAGAGTATAAATACAGATGAAGCTAAGAATAATCCCAGTGCAATTATATAGTTTAAAAAATCTTTTATCATGATTTAATCGTTTTATGCGCAAATGTAAATTAATTATCAGAATTTTTATTTGTAAATTAACTCAGATTGAATTCAAATTCCCTAAGTTACGGTGTTTTATATTATTCTCAGATTTTTCTTTTTGATCAATTTTAATAACCCTACATGATGTTGACTTTTGATTTATCAGTTCTCTTGGAAAATGGCTTATAACGGTATTGCGATGCGCCGTTGCCGCTTTTTTGTTGATTTTTGAGTTTGTAATTTAATTTCAAATTTACTGATAATTTTTCTACGAAGCCATTGCCGCGGTAATGGCGTATACGCTGTTGTTATAAGCCGTTTTTTATTCAAATTTTAATTCTGTCAGATTATACTTTGTTTTTCTAATTTCCTTTGACTTATTAATAACTAATATTTCAATTACATTCGGAGATATTGAGTAAGTCTCAATTCCAAAATACCATGGAATTGAACTGACAGTTTCAGTCAAGTCATTTATTGGAAATGGGCAAAATTCATTTAATCTATAATTCTGAAGTTTGTCTCCTTTTTTGTCATAAACCACAATTACATTTTCTCCCTTACCTATATAGAACCAGTCATCAAAAGTTAGGACATATTCTCCGTCATTTGTAACAATTGCTTCTTCTGGTGCGGTCTTGTTGACTAAATCTTTTTCCCAGATGATTTCTTGTTCGTAGTTAATTGTTCTAGTAAGAATTGCGTGACATGGAATAATTGTGTCTTTTATTAATCTGTTTTTATGTTTTTCTGGATTCTTATTTCGTTTATTCATTTCACGATCAAAGTTCTTTGGAGTGTAAGTGGGGTAAACAGTCAATGTATAGATTCCGTTTTGCGATTTGTATTGTTTCGTATATGCTTTGATATATTCGTCTCCATATGTACTTTGAGATATAAAACTAAATATAAAGATAATGAATATGTTTCTCATTGTTGGATGTCTAGTTTTAGCTACAAATTAAAAGTTCAATTTTTGCATTAACATAATGTATATTTTGATGCCCAAAATGGCTTAGTTCGTGTTCCATGGGCAGTTACGATTCCAGCTCACAATTTGTCTTCCAGACAAATCGTTCACCCAGAATCGTAACTGCCCATGGAACACGAACTAAGCCATTGCCTATAGGTGCTGTTGGCAACCGTGGTTTATATTTTAAATTATT
>JABMPH010000141.1 GCA_013203805.1 Bacteroidota bacterium
GTCCATGATTTTTCTTGAGTGACTACGTTTCCGTACAACAAGCTTCTGCTCGTTTTCTTTTTGCGTTTTTCAAAATTCATTGCGTACTTGTATTTTTCATCGACGTATCCACGGAACCAGCTGCCACCGTGGTTCATCACCGTGTAGTATTTACCATAAGTGACCCACCGCATCAATTCATCTTTTGTGACAGCTGTATAAACTTGTGCTTTGATTGTTTTAATAAGTCTCATTTTTTCCTCGTTTTAGGATTAACAGATAAAACTGTTTTTTGCCTCTGGGGTTCCCAAAGATACCAACCACACGCAATTACCGGTACAATTAGAGTTTCTACAAATATAACAGAAAGAATAATTGTGCCGATACTTAAATTGTAAACAACATCATCTCTTTTTAATTCTTGATTGAATAATCCGTAAGGTTCAATTGATTCACCATTAATCCTTTTGGAATTTGCACAAGAAGTCAAAGTTATACTCAAGAGTATAATTATTAAAAGTTTTTTCATTTTTTCATTTGATTTTATGTGTTTCAATCCAATCTTTGAAATCGTTGCAGTAGTTCCAACCTACAACACAAGAACTCCAACAAAGATTGATAATAAAAGAACAAATAATAAAAGGGCTAGTCAAAATAATAATTACCCCGAGAATAATCATTTTCATTTTTCTTCTCCAATAGTCATCCACCCAGTAACTGCACCGATTGGCGGAATAATACTTATTGTTCGAATGACTTCAGTTTTATAAGGTGCTTCAAAATCACTATCGACCAATTTTGTGATGTTCTGAATCCAACCAAGTAGCGCAGCGGCGTAAATTACCAACATAAAAACAGTTACAATAAATTTCATTTTTTCTCCTTAAAATTAATCATTTTTGCATCAGCACCTGTTGAATTATTATAATAATCCTTAGCAGCCTTCATTGCTTCAAAAGAACAAGAATGATTTTTATCCGGGTGTTCAAGAACAATTGCATCCTTGATATCCGTGGAAATATCACCGCCGGTCCAGTAAAGAACCTTCGTTGAATATGGTGTAGTTAATTTTAAAATTTTCATTTTCACTCCTTCATTGTGTTTGTTGATTTGTTGCATAATTTTATTATAACACAACAAAAGAGAAATGTCAACAAAAAACTGCATCTTTATTCTTCTTTGTGTTTTCTTATTATAAGAATCTGAAATATTCTTTAATTTGCACTATCTATGAGAAACCACGACCCTTGGTCATATTGCATCGGGCGCTCTGGATCTGAAATGTTGATAATATTCAGAAAACCATCATCAACATTCTGTAAATCGTAGGCATCTGGAACGAATTTTGAGTATTTAACTGTAAAATCGTCAAAAATATATAAGTACATGTTTCTCTCCTTTAAGGTTTAAGTTAAGAACTTATCGCGCAAGAATTTTCCATATTTCAACAATAACAATTATTGCTAGAAAAATTCCAAATAAGGTAAACCAAATCTGAATAAAAGGATTTGCAAGAATTAAATTAAATGTTATTACCGTTCCAATAATAACGAATAGAACTGCAACCCCAATATATAACCAAATATTTTCATTCATTTAATTCATTTAATTCATTTAATCCTTTTCAATAATATACCAATATCCATCGTGATATCGGAGTGGGTTTTCATTCAGAGTAATATCGGCAATTTCAAAAACACCAGTATCTGCTGCTACTTTATCTTTCGGTGTAACAATATGTGTTTTTGTAATTTCACCGGTTTTATATATAAACAAGTACATATTTCTCCTCAGCTTCAGTTTAGTGACTATTTTGGTTATCCTTAATTTATAAATCGTCTGCGTCTGTCAAATCATAATTACAAACAGGGCATTCGGGATCTATTAGCTCACCTGTATCATGATTACGATCTAACACTATAGACTTGACGAAAACCCCGCCACAATTTACACAATTAATTCCATCTCATTTCACCTCAGCTTCTTACACAGTAACTTTTGTTTATCCTTTTAATACAAGTTTTGCATTTTTAAAGTATTTATATTCTTTCGAATGTGTGTGAGGATAATCTTTACACAATCTTTCCCAATCTTCTGTAAATTCGGTTATGAAA
>JABMPH010000142.1 GCA_013203805.1 Bacteroidota bacterium
ACAGGTGTATATCGTGTGCTTGTTATCGATGATAATGGTTGTGAAACAAGATGTTTTGCAGTAATCGAAGAACCTCCATCCGCAACATGTGATCTCACACCAACTAATGTTTCATGTAATGATGAATCAGACGGTGCGATCCATGTTATATGGAGTGAATTTACTACACAAGGTCATGAACCAGTAGATATATATGCCAATAATGTATTAAAAGCTTCTGGCATTGCTGCACCACCGTATGACATTACTGGTTTACCTGCCGATGCTTATACTGTTAGGATTGAGGCAACTATTGAGGGTATACTGGTTTATACAGAATGTCCCACAACCATTACCGAGCCGGACGAGGTAACCGTTTCTATCGAAGCCACCGATGCAAATTGTCAATTAGATGACGGAACGATAACAGTTACAGGAAAAAGTCCTGCAGGTGCCACGCTTACTATTACCAAAGATGGCGGAGCACCCGCACCATATAATCCTGCGGCAACATATGGCCCCGGATATTATGTAGTAACAGCTTCTATACCTGGCGGAAATGTAGGAAACCCTGATTGTACTGCTTCGGACGATGTAACTGTTGGAGAAATCTCTTGCCCAAGCGAAACTGCTTTTGGTTTCTTGGATGAAACAAGTAGTACTTGCTTCTCTGTTGATGGATTTAGCAGATGGGGGTGGAGAACCGAATTTAGTCCAGGAGATAATTATACTATGAACCTTTATATGGGTGGTGATTGTGATTCGAAGGGAGTACCTGTTGGTACGGTAAACATTACCTATATCGAAAATGCAGTTACAGTAACCCATGATATGGATGACGATTATGCTTTGACCAGCGTTCATACTTATGTTGGATGTGATTTGTACCCTATGAAAGGAGGTAATTATACCTTAGCTCCGGGACAATACACCTATAGTTCTCCAACATTTGGAGCCGCCGATGCCAAAGATGGTTTAACAGTTAGCTTTGAAACAGATGGAGAAACTGTTAATGTAATTGCTCATGTTATGGCTAACATTTATCTTAATGGCTCTGGTAGTTTTACTGAACCAGGTGATCCTATAGATTTTGACTACTGCGAACTTAATTTAAGTTCAGCCAAAATTGCAACCAATGTTCCTGTGCTACTTGAACCAAGTGATTTAAAAGTTTACCCAAATCCATTTAGCGATAAGGTTAAATTCGAATTTGTTTCTGGAAAAGATGCACGTGCTGTACTTGAAATTCATAATATACTTGGACAAAAAGTTAGTACACTAATGGACCAACAAGTTAAACAAGGAGTTATGAATAGTGTTGAATACGAGCCTACTCATGCTGTTTCTGGAATATATATCTACAAATTAAGCCTTAATGGCAATTCACAAATTGGTAGAATTATTTATAAGAAGGAATAGCATTCCATTATATCATTAATTCTTAATGAATAAGTAGGAATCAATAATTAGAAAGAAAGAGGCTGTCTCGTAAGAGTTCAGCCTCTTTCTTTATTATTAGTTGGCTGGTTCTAAAATAACATTGCACAAATTTGGGTATAAAGACCAGTTATACCAATTGAATTTCAAAATGAGTTATATAAAATCAAAGTATTTTTAACGTTTAGCAATTTGTAAAAATTCTTGCATAGCAGGGATACGGAATAATTTTTCAAAGAAGATAAACTTTAAAAGACAAAGATTTTATCGCTCATCTTGATGTTTAATTGGTATTAATTAAGCAATTTATTGCAACAAGGTATATGGAATGTAAATTTTTCGTTTTTTATTATCTATTCCAAACCAAGATCATTCGGATCAAAAGGAATATCATCATCCGGGTCATGGTCGTGTGGTCCAATTCCGGGAGGATTAAATAAACCCCAGCGATCGATAATATAGTCCCAGCGATCAAATCCATCCACCCAATCGATAAATAGCAATCGGTATTCTTCAATTAAATCTCTGACGATTTCAAAATATTCGACTTCTTTAAAACCAAACATTTCCAGAGAATAATTAGTAACCATTAAATCGCGGGCTGCTTTTCTTATTATGGCAGCACATTCCATTCTAATATCGTATAAACCTCCACCTTCTGCGCCGGCAACTTTTACGGTTAATAATACGGTATCGCCAAACATTTGAGCTTTAATATATTGAAGATGTTCATTGTCCTCTGGAATCAATTCACCAATTTGTCTGACCACTTCAAAAATCTCCTTCCCTTTTTTATAAATTGGAAGGTTCTCTGGATTTCTTAATTCGTTTTCTTCATTCATTTTTATTGAATTAAATCGACACTAAATATCAGTAAAATAATATTTTTAGAACGAAACAATTTCAAAAAAAAATAAAAATATTTGAATCATTATCGTTTATTCAAAATTGGTTAAAACAAGAAAGAGAAGTTGCTTTTATATGATATAAATGATTGTTATCTTGCGCCGGCCACAGACAAAATATAGGCTCAAAGAGTCGATAAAATTAAGATTACAAACAAAAATATAAAAAGCTAAAATACCATGATTGACATTGAAGAACTGGAAGACAAATTTAGTATAGAAGGCGAAGTAGGATTTGCCGAACTGGAGAACGATTTAATTTTTATAACTGTTTCGAATAAATATGCCGATGCTGATATTTGTTTATATGGAGCTCATATTACAAATTTCAAACCTCACCGAACTATGGAGATTTTATGGATGAGCCCGGAAAGTAATTTTCAGGAAGGCAGTCCTATTCGCGGAGGAATTCCGGTATGTTTTCCCTGGTTTGGTCCGCACAAAACCGATTCGGATAAACCTATGCACGGTTTTGCACGTTTGATGTATTGGGATGTTCTTGAGGTTACAGCACAACCAACAGGAGAAACTTTTGTGAGACTGCAACTTTGTTCTTCGGAAGAAACTATGGAATACTGGCCTCCTAATTTTTGTGCCGAGATGATTATTGTTGTAGGTAAAACACTTTCTGCTACTTTGAAAGTAACCAATACATCGTCGGAACCATTTGAATATACCAGCGCGCTGCATTCTTATTTTAGTTTATCGGCTATCGAAAACATCACAATTGAAGGATTACAAAACACAAAATATATCGACCAGGTTGAATCCGGAGATTTTGTTCAGGAGTTGCCTGCGCTGGAGATTCAAAAAGCTGAAACGCGCCATTATTACGATACTGATGCAACTTGTGTAATTAACGATAGTATTTACGGAAGAAGAATATCAGTAGCAAAATCTGGCAGCAAAATTACCACAGTTTGGAATCCTGGAGAAGAAGCCTGTAGTAAAATGGATGATTTACCAGACGATGCTTATCACACTTTTGTTTGTGTTGAAACGGTTAATGCTTTTAACGATGTAATAAAACTCGCACCGGGAGAAACACACGAAACATCAACTAAAATTGGATTGGAGGAATAATACCATTTTATGGTTAATTTGGTATGAATAGAGTGGGAGTGGATTTTATGTTTTAGCGGAACTATTAATTTAGTATTCGTTCTATTGCTTCAATTTTATATTTTTTCATTTAAATACAGGCTGAAATTATTGGGCTGCAGTATTCTCTTCCAGATTTAAATCTGGAAATTTTAGTGTTATTTTTGAAACTGATTATTGTGTTTGTTATTAGCCTCGTATAATCATTGGGCTTTTCATAACTCGTTCAGAAAGGTCTTCGAATTTTTCGTGCCATTTGTTGGCAAAAATTAAATACTGCAGTTTTTTAGTTCGGTCAGAAAAACGATAAACCAGCGTATGGTGATGGTTTGGAAAAATAGTTTCAGCATCGTCCACAGCTAAAATTTTAAGATTGGTTGTTGGAATTCCGGTTGTACTTAAAAGTTCATTGATTCGTCTTGGAGTTCCAATCAAAACATCTAGTCCTTCGTAAATCATGTCTTTCTGGTACTGGATAATTCCCTTATCAAAAACAGTAAATGTTCGCAGGTTGGTATGGCTTCCAAGCAGCTTAAATTGAGCCTCCATCTCAAAGGCTTTATCTTTACTCTCGGTAATTACAATCGCACGGGGCGCTTCTTCAAATGCCTCTTTCAATTGTTGAATTATGCCCATAACAATTGTAGTTGATTTTCCTGAACCTTCAGGAGCAATAACATAGAGGTCGGCGCCAGATTTTATTATGGGAATACAATTACTCTGAATTTCTTTGGGAGAAGTATCGAATCCAGCATCAATAATACCCGAAACTAATTCCGGAATTAATTTTTTTAATTTCATGCTAATAATTTGATTCAAGAAACAAAACAAGAATTTGATTATCCTAATGAGTTCAAAAATTTATAGTCATTTATGTTCCTTGATTGAAAGACAAAGGTAATAAACAATTTTTATCACTTGGTTTAATCAAAAGAATTCCTCGAGGTTCTACCTCGGGG
>JABMPH010000143.1 GCA_013203805.1 Bacteroidota bacterium
AAAAAATATACATGTTTCATATTATTAAACTTTCTTTATTGTTAAGATCGTTGTAAATGTTTGTTAATGATGATTATACAAGCATTATATTAATTAATCATATCAAAATATAATTACAACCACGATACAACCAATCCCCTCTAAGGTGAGATTTGTCATTATTTTGGTTGTAGTTTTGGTAGTCAAATTCACCATTAATCAAATTTGTATTTAAGAAGTATTGATCTAATTATTCTTTCGAGATCATCACGAGTAGGTTTTGTAATAGTAACGTCTATATGTAGACTTTCTTTTTTCTTTGTTCCGTCAATGTTTTTTCTACCAAATCCACCACTTGGTAAACTGTTTCTGGTCTTAACTGTTGGATGATCCATTATATCATATGTATTGGTTAATTCATCTAATACATTCATGATCAGTTGAACATCTCTTTCATAGTCTTGTCGGTCTTTCATGGTTTCCTCAACAAATGTGACCTTAAATTTATCAGTATACTGTTTAAGAATGAACAAATCAATTGTTCTCACAAACATTCTAAAAACCGATTAACAAATGTAAGAGATTAAAAGATAATTAACCGTGAACCAGAAACCTGTTTTTTCCTAAAACCCCAACGAGACCTACATTCCCAGTATGGGAATTTTTATGACGTAGAAATCTATTTTAATGTATAAAATAGTATCAAGACTTTTTTTTCTTCCAACCACCCGATTCTAATTTTTTCAGAAATTTATTATAGACCCATTTTTTCAATATATCATCTGACTTGTTTATCAACTTATCTGTCCTACCAAGGTGAAAATATCTCCACTTATTATTCTAATAATAATTGAAGTATTTTTAAGAAAAACGGGTGTTTGGGAAATATGAACACTATTTAATTATGTATAGGTGTGTCAAAAAGAACCATACGATGTCAAACGTAATATTTACAGAATAATACAGAATTTTGAAATTTGTTAAGGTTGTTCGGGTTTCAAACAATAATAATAAACAACCAATAAAAAAGGAGAAAATGAGAACAATAAAAATAATAAAACCCCATCAATTAAATGAAGAATTTGAAGAATGTAAAAATTGGTTAGAAATAAAATATAATGGTATTGACCAGAATGAGGAATGGAAAAAGATTGGACTAAATGATATATACTTTTCTCTATGTGGTTTCGGTATAATATTCTACTCTGACCCAAAATTTAGACTAAATCTTATTCATGAACTTACCCACATCATTCAATTCTTACAAAAAAGAAGGTTCTGTGATTTAGAGTCAATAATGAATGGATTAGTGTATATGACGGTAATATACCCTTTCCTAAGACCAGATCTAATTTCATTTATAGAAAGAAAAAGACAGGAAGAGGAAAATGAAATATTGAGAAAAGAATAAAAATCACAGTTCTCAAATTTTCTGTAACATTGTGGTAGTTACAAAAAGGTAAGAGTAAATAGGAGTAAAAATATCTATATCTACAATTGAATAAGAGTGTGTCTCCTCACTATTAAATAATATTTCTGGTGGGGAGAATTACACAATCGTAACTATAAAAATATAGGAGAAAACATTAATGTATTATGAAAACAAACATGAAAAAGAAGATGAAGGATTATTCTGGGAATATCTACAAAAAGAATATCCAGACTGTAAAGTATATACACTTTTTAAGTTGATAAAATCATTATATCCAAACTTCACCGAAATAGAATATAAAGAAGAATTGGAACGTGAAGGATTCCAGAATTTGAAATCACGGACAAGGATAAACTATATCAACAGGATGGACATGATTAGTAAAAATGGTGGTGATGGTCTTGGTGAATTAAGACGAAAATATGAACAATTCAAGAATGGTGAATTAAATCTGAAAAACGACATTGATTCCAAGACATTGGAACGATACAAAAGGATTGTAAAAAATAATTCAAAAAAATGAAAATAATTGACCGTTTTTTGAAAGTATTTGATATATATTATTAACGGTAGGATTTATTTGTGAATAGAAACGAGATATTGTTGAGTAGTTATACTTTACATAAGTCGTTGAAATTTATTGATTTATAAACAATTCACAAATAATTGATTAT
>JABMPH010000144.1 GCA_013203805.1 Bacteroidota bacterium
ATATTCAACAAAGCAATATGACTATTCTAGGTGATCGTTTTTTTGTTGCAAGATCAGTCTATACTTAATAACGCAAATCATTTTAAGATAATCTGGGTAATGTTAAGCTTACTTTTAAACCATGCGGGTCTTGATTCGAAAACTGAAGAGACCCATTATGATTATTTACAACCCAATCAACGATAGATAATCCTAATCCACTACCAGGGGTAGTTGATACAACACTGGATCGATAAAAGCGTTTAGTTATATCTGGAATAATATCATCTGGAACCCCGGGACCTTCATCTGAAACTATAAGTGAAATATGTGAATTATTAGATTCCATGCTACACATAACTGTTGAGTGTGATGGAGAGTATTTTATCGCATTATCTATAACATTTGATAACATAACCCGGATCCAATATCCATCTCCCATTATGGAGGCAGATATGGTATCGCCAATTTTTAATGCAACGGCAGATTCTTTAGCTACAGGTAATAATCTTTCTATTTCAGAAAAGAGGATATCGTTTAACCAAATTTCCTGTAAATCTAAAACGATATGTTCTGTATCGGCTTTTGCCAATATAGAGAGATCGTCAATTATCTTCGCCATTCTGAAGATCTCGTTTCTTATACGCGGTGAAATGTTTACGTCAGAGGTTTTATCGAGATTCTCTTCTAAGTCTTCTAATTCTAATTCCAATACCGATAATGGTGTTTTTAGTTCATGAGATGCATGGGCTGTAAATTGACGTATGCTATCGAAATTATTGCGAAGTCTATTCAATAACTCATTCATTGTTACCGCCAGAAAAGCAATTTCATCATTTGTATTTGGAATCGGTAAAGGTTCATTCAAATTATTATGATTAAGTAGGCTCGCCTTATCAGTGATTTCCTGAATAGGTTTAATTGTCCTTGAGGCTATAAATATACTACCTCCAATGCCAAGTAATATGCAGAGCGGAAATAGAATGATATAGTGTTTAGATAATATAGTTAGCATTGTAAATATTTTATCAAGTGGCATCGCCAAAATGATCCAACCCATATGTTTAGTCGCCAAATGTAACGGTTGTGTATAAAAACGGGTTTGGGTGTCATACCATTTAATTGTATCTATAAAAGGTTTCTTCTGTGAGAATTGAAGCATATCAATTGGAAAAGTTTTTTGCGCAATATTTTCACTACGTTTATATTCAGATTTATCCCGATTTAATATTAAAATATAAATAGAGGAAGCCATCTCATATTGATGATGCTCTTCTTCCCATTCAATATCTTCGTTAATTAATAAATGCCCATTTGAAACTGTCAGGGATCGCTGGATGTCAGTCGCTTCATTTGTCAATCGAGTATCTAATTCATTTAATAATTGTTGGTATACAGCCCAAATAGATGTTGTGCAAAGAACAGTTATAACAATACCTACTAATCCGATGGACCAATAGATAATTCGTTTTCGTAGAGAAAGTCTAGTCTTCATTCCGAAATTTGTAACCAAACCCACGAATGGTCTTAATGTGTGATTTTTCTGTTTTATTATCAATTTTATTTCGCAAATAATTTATATAGACATCAACCGCATTCGTCTCATCTATAGTGGTCTCTCCCCAAACATGTTCCAAAATCTGAATTCTATCTAAAGCTCTGCCAGCATTCCGCATAAGGTATTCTAATAAGCTATATTCCTTATTTGAGAGTGACACTTGATGACCATCCACATGTACGGTTCTGTCAAATGGTTGCAATTCTAATTTCCCAATTCTAATGCTAGGGCTTTGTTGGGCTGAGTTTCGACGGATTAATGCTTGCACTCGTGCTCTAAGTTCATCCATTGCAAAGGGTTTAATAAGATAATCATCTGCACCCAATTCAAGTCCTTCAACACGTTGATCTAAATGGGACATTGCAGAAAGAATTAGTATAGGAGTTGAAATCCCATCCTCCCTTAACACTTGACATACCTCCAAACCATCTGAATCTGGTAATCTTCGATCTAAAATAATGCAGTCAAATTCTTCTACTCGTGCATTTTCTATAGCCTCCTTACATGTTGCAACCCAACATGTTGAATATCCTATACGTTCAAATCCTTTTTGAATTCGTTCTGCGATGGCACGTTCATCTTCTACAATTAATATCTTCATTCGTTTATCAACCTGCTATTCACCGCTAAAAATAATTAGAGTTTATTAGAAAACCCTAATCTTCTTTTAAGATTGGTTTAATAATCACTCTGTAATCTTACCCGCCTTAAAAATAGGTAAAGACTTTTAATACAGATAAACTGAATTTTGGAGGATACAATGAAATACACAAAAAGAGCGATTATTATCAATACAATGTTGATGTTTGCTCTATTATTTATAAACACAGGTTGTGAAAAGGAAGTGCTTGTTGATGGAAACCAAAGCCCAGTGATTCAATCCGTTTCCGTTGATAGCGATAGTTTCAATTTTGGTGATACATTAACATTGACAGTTGTTGCAGATGATAGTGATGATGATTTGTTGATCTACAGTTGGTCAGAAGTAAATAATTTAGGACAATTTATCTCTACAAATACAGCTTCTGTGCAGTGGGTAGCAAATTTTGCAGTTGCAGCAAGTGCAATTTTTAAAGTTGAAGTAAGTGACGGCGAATTAATGGTTAGTTCTAGTGATGGGGTAATCATAAAATCTGCCGATGAAGCAGAATTTCATTTTGTTGGTTCATCAACTTGTCAGCAATGTCATAATGAAATATATTCAGATTTTATTGTTTCTGGTCACCCCTACAAGTTCAATTTTGTAACAGGTAACGAAGCCCCGGAATATCCGAATTTTGTAGAAGATTCACGTGTACTCAATTTACCAACTGGAGCTTCGGGATGGGATGATGTTATTGGCGTTATTGGCGGTTTTGGCTGGAAAGCCCGATTTGTTGATAATACTGGTCATGTTGCTGGTACAGCAGGTAGCGAAATCAACACCGGTGGTGGAGATAATCAATACAATTTCTTCGGTGGTACAGACTGGGGTTGGGTGGATTATCATCCAGCTGATGTTAAAGAATACAATTACGGATGTTTTCGCTGTCATACAACAGGAGCGACTCCAAACGGTGAATGGCTACCTGGAATAAGCGGTACTTTTGCTTATGGTGGTGTGCAATGCGAAGGATGCCATGGCCAAGGGAATAAGCATGTTGAAAATAATGGTGTAGGATTCATAGACAAAGCAGTTGGTAATGATGTAACCGAATTGTGTGGTCAATGCCATTATCGTAATGAAGATCACTCCGTTGCTGCAAGTGGTGGTTTTACGAAACACCATGAGCAATATGATGAGTTTATCCATACAGGGCACTACGAAAATGCAGGTCAAAATTGTTCAACATGTCACGATCCACATAAAAGAGTTATATGGGATGGAGATGGCATTAAGCAAGAATGTACCACAGCATGTCACTCGACAGTTGCTGTAGCAGCCCCACATACTGATTGTGTAAGCTGTCATATGGCTCGTACAGCAAAGTCTGGAACTCAAACCATTGCTGGTTATCAAGGTGATGTGCGAAGCCATACTTTTGCAATTGCTTCAGATACCACCTGGAATATGTTTTCTGATGATGGCAAAACAATGCGGTTGGATGATAACGGCCATACCAAGTTAAATGTAGTAAATGTCTGTTATGGTTGCCATGCTGATGAAGCTGGTGGTGGTGGCACTGGGTCAATGAAAACAAAGGCTCAATTAAACGATTATATATCTTCTATTCACTAAAATAACGATCTTCGATTTGGTTAGAAATTCAATGTAATGTAACTAACTAAATGTCTCATGAGGTTTCGTGATTTAAAGGGGAGCAGCAATGCTCCCCTTTTTAATTTGCTTTATTAGAGGAGTACGCCATGAAGGACTCGAACCTTCAGCATAATTTAATTTATTCTTTTTTTCCTTCTTTTATGAATTTCAGTAAACCTTCGATTGCAAAGGCGATACCTGCTATCGCGAACGCGTAATTAGAAAGATTGCTTTCGTTTTCCCACATAATAGCTAAAAATATAAAAATAACTGCCGGTACTAATTTTTTAATTAAATCTTTCCATTTTTTATTAAGCATGATTTCACCGTTCATTTAATAATTGTGTTAACATAATAAGCCAAATATAAGGCGAACCAAACATCACAAATTGACACTATTATACACTAAACAACGCTTCTATATAAAACAAACAACTGGCCTGCCCCCCCAGAAGTTATACCAGTTTATAAGTTAGTAACATAGAACATGTCTCGTCCCCATATTCTGTCCCACAAACCACCCTTTTTAAGACGTCTCAAAAATATACCTCAAAACAGTAATTCTCAATATGATGAGTTTTGAGACATATGTTATATATATGTAAGCAGTTACATTATCGGAGACTGGATACCTAAAAGTGTGCCCTCATTGAGCTATAATTTTGTCTGCATCTGTCTAGTCCTGCCGTATTAAAAGACAAATCTAGGGGCGGAGCAACAGCGAAAATCCTTACAGTATATATG
>JABMPH010000145.1 GCA_013203805.1 Bacteroidota bacterium
ATGTATTGCTTGCTGGGGATGAGATGTATGTTAATTTAAACCTGACCAAATATATACTCGAATTTAAAATCAAAAAAGAAGACAAGTTAACCAAGGATTATAGTTTTAAACACTTCAGTAACTATTTTTATTCTTTAACAATTCCAGAGGGATATCATGTGGAATATATTCCTGATAATATAAACCTAGTAAACGATAAGTATTCGTCAGCTATAGAGTATAACCTAGAAGGTAACCAAATAAAATACAAGCATTATATAAAACTGGATTTCCTAACACTTGATAAGGAGGAATTTAGTGTTTTTAACGACTTTATTGATAAACTTGATGGAGCATTTAAAGAGTCTATTGTACTAAAAAAAGACGCAAATTAATTTTGAAACTATTATGAAAAATACACAAAACTTTATTTTGATTTTTTTACTTGTAATTGGACTCGATGCAACTTCTCAGGAAAGACCATTTTACAAATCTTATAATTGGGATCGTAGTCCGGTATATGCCATCCCATCTTTTGATACTGTAGGTATAGTTACCGTGAAAGATGAGTTTATCAAAGAGTTTATTTTTGAGAAGAATGATAATTTCATTGAATACAGTATCGAGCATAAGGTTATCTGGCTAAATTCGGATAAGCAGATTGAGTTAAATAACAAGATCTATTTACCTTTTTCGGGTACATCAGAGTTGTTGGTAAACAAAGCCAGGGTAATAACAGGGGATGGGAAAGTTATTGAGTTGGATGAGTCAAAAATACTAACAGCCGAGGATGAAGAAACAAAAAGAACGTATAAATATTTTACCTTCGAAGGTATTGAGAAAGGTAGCTTTATTGAATATTATTATGTTCTGAAAAAATATCCTGAGTACAAAGGTAACAGGGTTGTAATGCAAACCGACCATAAAAAGTATAATGTAAATTTTGAACTTCTTTCGCCACCAAATTTGGTGTTTGAATTTAAAAGTTATAATGGATTAGGAACAATAGTACGTGACACAAATTTTACCCAGAAAAATAGATGGGTACTAAGCATCGACTCAATTCCAGCTCTCGAAAAGGAAGATCAGGCTCCTTATAATGCATACAAGCAGTTCCTGATTTATAAACTTGACAGAAATATAGGATCAGGAGATTATGAAATTTCTTCATATGGTAAAGTGTCTGAAAATGTATACAGGTTTCTTTACGATGGTAGCTCTAAATCAGAAAACAAGGAATTAGCAAAGTTTATCAAGAGCTCAAATGCTATGTCGTTTCAAGATGAAAAAGATAGAATAAGAGCTTTGGAAGATTATGTTAAAAAAACAATTTTTCTGGTTGATGCTGATAGCGATGACCTTAACGATGTTACATATATTTTAAAGAATAATATTGTCAGTGAATCAGGAATTGTTAGGTTATTTGCGCGGCTATTTAAACAAATGGACATAAATGCTCAGTTGGTGCTAACTTGTAACAGAAGTT
The DNA here is from genome assembly GCA_013203805.1 of Bacteroidota bacterium. Taxonomy (GTDB): domain Bacteria; phylum Bacteroidota; class Bacteroidia; order Bacteroidales; family F082. The sequence goes on from JABMPH010000145.1 coordinate 1,466, forward strand.
TGCTAAAATTTGACAAGAAGTTTGAGGCTAATAATTTTCTTGGTGAATATTTATTTTACTTCCCGGGCATTAAATCATTTATGTCGGCAAGCGAATTGAGTTCGCGGTTGGGATTTCCACCGCCGGAGCTTACTTACAATTATGGATTGTTTATTAAAGAGGTTTCTTTGGGTGATTTCAATACAGGTATCGGAAAAGTTAAATTTATTGAACCTGTAGCTTATGACAAGAGTTTTGATATTATACGTATTAATGTAAAATTTGATTCTTTGGATCTTACCAAAACTGCACTGAAAGTTGAAAAATCCTCGGGAGGGTATTACGCCATGTTCATCCAGCCTTATATGCATCTATTTGATGAAAAGACCAGAAATGAGGTAATTGAATCCCATATCAAATATATTGGCGATGATATTGAAATAATAGATAGCGAAGTATTCAATGAAAATGCAGAGTCATTTGGCATATTACCCTTTAATGTAACAGCAAATGTAACTTCTGATGCTTATGTTGAAAAGGCAGGAAAAAAGTACCTTTTTAAAATCGGAAAACTAATAGGTCCGCAGGTTGAAATGTATAAGGAAAAGGAAAGAATACTACCGTTGGAAACTCAATTTAACAGAGATTATCATAGGGAAATAACCTTTAACATTCCCGATGGTTATCAGATCAAGAATTTACAGGATATTAACATTGACAATGAGTATAAAAAAGATGGTGAAATTCTTATGAAGTTTGTATCATCATACGAAATTGAAGGAAATAAAGTTAAAGTAATTGCCGATGAGTATTATAAAATTATTGAAGTTGCCCCTCAAATATTTGACGAGTATCGGAAAGTAATAAATAGTGCAGCTGATTTCAATAAAGTTACACTTATACTCAACCCTCAATAAAACTTGTAATTTATTGGCTAATATCAGGACTAACATAAAATTGCGTTGCTAAAAATTTAATTTTGAAAAATATACTACTCGGATGCATTCTTATTATCATGATTAGCTCATGTCAAAATAATTCACCTAAACGGTTTGCCGGTAAGAGTAGGGTAGAATCGGATTCACTTGCCCAAGATGTTGTTAACGAGACTTACAGGTCGTGGATGGCATATAAGAAGTACGCCTGAGGCCATGATGCATTAAAACCCCTATCAAAGACCTTTGCCGATTGGTATTCAGAACCATTGTAAACATCACCCATTGATGCATACAGTACGTTGCACCTCATAGGTTTTATGGATGAAACAAAGGAAATTGAAGCATATGTAGTTGATTCTTTGAATTTTAATAAGGATATAGATGCAAAAGTATTTGAAGTAAATATTCGCATCCTTGGAGGATTATTGGCAATGTATGAATTGTCGGGGAATGCGAAGGTTCTAGATAAGGCAAGGGATTTTGCCGACAGGATGATGCCCGCATTTAATACTGCTACCGGTATCCCAAAATATTGGGTTAACCTAAGAACAGGGGTTGCCAAAGGTGATACAGTTAACGTTGCTGAAGTTTATGATGGAAAATTATGGTATGGTCGTGTTAATATGAATACCGGATTGCAAACCAGTTCGGTAATTACTTTATATGATGCATTTTTCCCGGCAATACTAGCTTTATCCGGAGATACCGCCCGAGCCGTAGACCTGCAAAAAACATGGAATTGGCTGTGGAATAAATACGGACTGGAACCATCTGCCTATGATTATAAAAAAGGCACACCAAACTACCCTGTTTATGACCTTAATCCTGAAATTATCGAATCTGCATATTACCTGTACAACATCACGGGAGATACTGCTTACTATAATATGAACAGAAATTTTTGGAATGATATCAAGAAATACTGTAAAACCGATATTGCATTTACATCGGTTGAGAATGTTGAAACGATGAAAAAGAGGGATTATATGCCAACATTTTTCTTTGCTGAAACATTGAAATATTTATATCTAACTTTTTCGCATCATCAAAGCAATTTCAATTTTGATGAACATTTGTTTAATACCGAAGCACATCAGTTTAAAAAACGAAACTTTAATCATAATGAAGCAAAAATAAGATTGGGATTTGACTAATCGTCTGCCTTATCTTTTAACAATGGAACAAATCTAAAATCACCAAAACTTTCCTCAATAAGTTTATTATCAGCTGTTTTTGTTATTCTTAGCATGGTTTGAATATCTCCACTTCCCAAAGGAACAACAAGTTTTCCTCCCGGTTTAAGTTGTTGAATCAGATCATCAGATATATTGGGAGCAGCAGCAGTTATTAATATTCTGTCGTATGGCGCAAAAGAAGGCACCCCTTTGTTTCCGTCTCCATAAAAGAATTTAATTTTATACCCAAGATTTGCTATGAATTCTTTTGTTTTATGAAAAAGTTTACGCTGGCGTTCAATACTAAATACTTTGGCTCCTAATTCTTCAAGCACACAGGCCTGATAACCTGATCCGGATCCTATTTCCAATACTTTATGTCCTTTTGATACATCTAATATTTCAGTTTGAAATGCAACAGTATAAGGTTGCGAAATAGTTTGACCTGATCCTATTGGAAACGGTTTGTCGTCATAGGCAAATTCAAGAAATGAAGAATCTAAAAAAATATGCCTGGGAATTTTATTTATAGCTTCAAGTATACTCTCGTTTGTAATTCCTTTCCTTCGTATGCTTTCAACAAGCTTTTTACGCATCCCCTTATGACGATATGAATCTACCATGTATATTATTGATTTATTTGTGCGAAAATAGGAATATTGACAGCAAGAAAAAATTACTTTTGTCAAAATTTTTAAATCATGTTGAAAATCGGAGTATTAGGCGTTGGCCATTTAGGGAAAATTCACTTAAGGTGCATCAAAGAGATTGACGGATACGAACTAGTTGGCTTTTATGATACAGATCCTAATTGTTTAAAAGAAGTAGAACTCGAGTTTGGTATTAAGGGTTATGATAACATTGATGAATTGATTAATGCTGTTGATGTGGTTGACATTGTAACTCCCACAATATCGCATTTTTCATGTGCCAAAAGTGCTATCGAAAATCATAAGCATGTTTTTATCGAAAAGCCTATTGTTACTACACCCGAAGAGGCACGTGAATTAATTGATTTGGCAAAAAGCAAAAATGTAAAGGTTCAGGTTGGTCATGTTGAAAGATTTAATCCTGCATTTATTGCTGCCAGTCATGCGTTAAAAAACCCAATGTTTATTGAATCTCACAGGTTAGCTCATTTTAATCCGAGGGGTACCGATGTTCCGGTTGTATTGGATTTGATGATACATGATATTGATATTATACTTAAAGCCGTTGGCTCGGAGGTATCAAAGGTTAGTGCCA
>JABMPH010000146.1 GCA_013203805.1 Bacteroidota bacterium
CCCTCTCTCTCCGCCATAAATTTGGGGAAAAACGTTCTTTGTGCTTTTTGGGAAAAATAAAAATAATAAAGAGGCACATTTTTTGTTACGAGCTTGAAAAATTTCACATAAAAATCAATACAAACAAAATCAAGATTATTAATTAAAAATTCAAATCAATTATGAAAAGACTATTCGCGTTAATAGCAGTATTTGGGATGCTGTTTTTTATGGCATCAAACGCTGTGGTTGCACAAGAAGAGGCAGCTACAACAGAAACGGCTACCGAGCAGGTAGATTTAACTGCAGATCCTGAGGAAGAAGCTGCAGCAGCTTCGGAAGAAGGAAAATCATTTCACAGTCAGTTGAAACAAAAATTTATTGAAGGTAATCCAACTTTTATGTCATTTGTGTTAATCTCTCTTATTTTAGGATTGGCATTTTCGATTGAAAGAGTACTTTACCTTAACCTTGCAACCAGCAACACTAAAAAATTGTTAGCTCAAGTTGAAGAAGCTTTAGAAAGCGGTGGTGTTGAAGCAGCAAAAGAAGTATGTCGTTCTACTCGCGGGCCGGTAGCAAGTATTTTCTACCAAGGTTTAGATAGAGTAGACCATGGAATGGACGTTGTTGAAAAAACAATTATTGCATACGGTGGTGTACAGGCTGGTTTGTTGGAAAAAGGATTAAGCTGGATATCATTATTTATTGCTCTTGCACCTATGTTAGGTTTTATGGGTACAGTAATTGGTATGATTGGTGCTTTCGATGCAATTCAAACTGCCGGTGATATTTCTCCAGCTCTTGTAGCAGGTGGTATTAAAGTAGCTCTGATTACCACAGTAACAGGTCTTGTTGTTGCGATGATTCTTCAGATTTTTTATAACTATTGTCTTGCTAAAATCGATAGTATTATCAATAATATGGAAGATGCTTCTATTTCTTTAATAGACGTATTAGTTAAACACAATATGAAAAAATAAGAGAATCCATGAGTAAAACAGGAAAAATAGTTACCATATTATTGTGGGTTCTACTCATTGTCTCTTCGGTTCTTGTAATTTCATTAATGGTAAATATTAGTGAAAACGATGCCGATCCTACAATGGGAAGTTGGATTAATACCAACATAGTTTGGGCTTACATTCTTATAGCAATTGGAGCGGGCGCAGCAATAATCGCAGGATTATTTCATACCTTTTCCGATAAAAAAGCTGCAAAAGGAGGAATTATTTCCTTAGCGTTCTTAGGCGGCGTTGCCTTAGTTTCTTATTTATTAGCTTCACCTGAGATGCCTCAGTTTGTTGGAGTTACTAAATTTATAAATGAGGGGTTAACCACGCAAACTGTAAAAATGGTGGATGCTGGATTGTATGCAACATATATTTTGCTAGGAATAGCATTGTTATCTATTGTACTTGCTCCAGTAACTCGTTTATTTAAATAATATAATCGTAGGATTAAAAACAGGAAAATATTATGGCTAGAAAAACACCTGAAATACCGGGCTCATCATTGGCAGATATTGCTTTTATGTTGCTCATTTTTTTCCTGGTAACAACTACGATGGATGTTGACAGCGGTCTTGAAAGATTGCTTCCACAATGGGTCGAAGATGTTCCGGAAGATACTCCAGAAGTAAGGGAAAGGAATATATTCGTGGTTCTTGTTAATAGAAACAATGACTTGTTAGTGGAAAATGAATATGCTCGTATAGAGGATTTACGCGAAAGGACCAAAGAGTTTATCGAAAACCCGACGAATGATGTTAATTTGCCGGAAAAAGAGCCTAAAGAAGTACCATACTTTGGAACTGTAGAAGTTACCAAAGGGGTAATTTCATTGCGTAATGACTTAGACACAAAATACGGAACATATGTCGCTGTTCAAAATGAATTGGTTGCTGCCATTAATGAATTGAGGGAAGAATTATCAAAATCCAAATTCGGAAAGTCGTTTAAAGATCTGGAAAAGGATCAAAAAAAGGCGATTAAGACTATAATTCCTTCAAAAATCTCAGAAGCTGAAACTAAACAAGCAAAATAGGAGAAAAGAACTATGAGTAAATTCAGAAAAGACGACGGGAAAGAATTACCTCCAATTTCAACGGCTTCATTGCCGGATATTGTATTCATGTTATTATTCTTCTTTATGGTTAGTACCACAATGCGTGAGGTAACACTAAATGTAGATATTAAGCTGCCGGAAGCTACGGAGTTAAGTAAACTCGAGAAAAAGTCGCTGGTAAGTTATATTTATGTTGGTGAACCTAAAAAGCAATTTCAAAATACTTTTGGAAAAGCTCCTCGTATTCAGTTAAACGACCAATGGGCTGATGTTCGTGATATAAATGAATTTGTAATTGCCGAAAGAGAAGCAAGAGAAGAAGCGGAACAAAAATTTATGGTTACATCTTTAAAAATTGACGAGAATACTAAAATGGGTATTGTATCGAATATTAAGAAAGAATTGCGCAAAGCTGCGGCATTGCACATTAACTATTCTTCACGAAAAAAAGTTGAATTATAAATTTCGAATCGAAATATATTAATTGAGGTGTTTACTTAATTAATATTATATTTGCTTGAAATAATGATAGATATGGATATTTTCAATGGAGAGGAGCTCTTAAAATTCACTGAACGGTTCTCATC
>JABMPH010000147.1 GCA_013203805.1 Bacteroidota bacterium
CTTGACAACAATGACAACTCTACCCTCTCTCTTCCAATTCCTCCAGTTCCAATTGATAGTCGTATTGCAAATCTTCGTGTAGTGTTGATATGGCTTTTTTTATTGCCTCAATTTGTCGATTTAAAAGATTTTGAAGTGGGGTTAGTTTTTCGGAAAGAGGAAGCAGTTTTTTCAATTCAGTGCAAAAATAAATAAGCAACTCCACTTCTGTTTCTTTTTTGCCAGAATAGCGGATAAACTTTTTCGTATTACGCAATATTTTACGAGTGCTCTTTTTTATATAGAAATAACTTGTTTTGTTAATCTCGTAAAATTCATTTTCAATCTCACTTTTTACATTTTCGATATAAGCCGATTCATTTGAACTTTCGTACAACAGATAAGTTAGCAGTTCCTTGTTCTCTTTTTTGAATTTTGAAAGGCGAAGGCATAAGTTAACAAGTTCTTTCTGTGTCTTACTACTTAGCTCTTGTTTAAGTTCTTTTACGGTAGCCGCCTTCATAAGTTTAAGATAGTAGATTCAAGATAGAAGAAAAATAACAAATCAAATAATGAGCGAATGTGCAATTATTTAATAACCAATTGTCCGATGACCAATTAATCCACAACTACTCCAGAACAGCTAATTCCTCAACCTGAACTACTGTTTTGGTTTCTTCGTTATAAACAAAAGCTACAACATGGCAATCTTTAGGAACCCAGTCTTCTGGAAAAGTTTTTGTATATGTTTTTTCGTACTTAACTCCCATGGCAACCACTCCGTTTCCACTTAGATATTCGCCCCAGGCTCCGTTCAATGATCCACGAAGAACATGGTTATGAACATAATTTGAATCAACTGGAGTTGGTCCAATTTCTTCGTTATTATTTTTTTGTGGTGCAATAATATTATCCTGAGTAATACAAACAATAACCATGTATTTGCTAGTAAGATCCTCCAAAAACTCTGTTTTCACAAGTGTAGATAGTTCTTTTGTATCGCTATTGAAGTCGTTGCTAATTGTTATTGTTGCTTGTGCAGGTTCAAGTAACAAAGGAGAAGCAACTGTTTCCCAGCTTTGTGGATACAATACATAACCGGTAGCACTTTTAACTCTATCAATCAAACCATTTGGATTTCCAAGGCTGCTATTTCCAAAGAAAGTATCCCATGCATTTCCAGCTTCTGTTGTGAAATCAGCTGAAAAGATTGGATTATTTTCAAAATTAGGTTTTGCAAAAAATCCAGCATGAACACCAATTATCACCACTCTGTCGCAAAAATCTTCTTTTAGTTTATGTGCCAATACAGCTGCCCCTGGACAATTTACACAACCATGTCCGGTATAATCTTCTATTAGTACTTTTTTGTTACCAAAGCAGTAATCATATTCTTCAACGAAAGGTGCGTTAACTTTATCGCATGAGTTCACAAAAAATGCAAAAAGCAATAGAGTTATAAGAATTATATTTTTTGATTTCATCATTTTTTCTTTTTTAGAAGCTACTTGAAATTGTTAAAGAAAAACCATTTGACGCTGGTACTTGACGACAAACACCACCAACGCAAACAACACCTTCACGTTGTCGACCGTAAGTAAGTGCAAAGCGAGTTGTTTGCATTGTATATCCAAATGATCCGGTATAGTAATGGATTTGTTCATAAGAGTGTTTGTTGCCGTAATTATATTGATCAGCAACTGAAAAAAACCAATGTGGGGATACAGTATATTCAACAAGAACAGCTGCCCAATCTCCTTTATCCTCTTTAGTCCATAACCCTTGCAACTCACATCTAATGGATTTGGTTGATGTGAATTTGTAGGTCATATCAACGATGGCGATATTTGCCTTTACATTTGGATCGCCTGTATGTCCAAGAATGGTTGCTATGTCATAATCTTGATATATGTATTTAAAAATACTTTTAAAATTTTTGCTGAATTTTTTATCTATTTCAATTGTAAGGTCACGGTTAAATATTTGGTCACCAAATTTAAAGAAATCAGATTTCCAACCCATCGTTCCAGTTTGACCAATATATGCAGTGTCGTTTGCTTTTTCGCGAGCAATATCATTCATCTGAGAATAGTTAATGCTGATTCCCATTCCATATTTTCCACCAATTTTACTTTTCTTTGGCACCTTATAGGTTATCTCTACTTGAAATCCCATTTCGCCATTCGGTTGTGTAGCATATGGATACATAGCAGCAAGCATGTATGTGTGAGCTTCAATTAATGGTGGCAGGAAGTTAATATCAAGAGCATTTGAAGTAACTGAATGGTCGGATTTAAAACTCATATTATCAATGCGTTTGAATTGTGCAAATACTCCCAACCCTTTTGTTGAATATGATCCTGAAAAGATAAAAGCATCACCTGATTTATAGATGTAATTATTTACAGCTGATGGATCATTAATCTTATAGGCATATTCAGATGAGAAATTAAATTTTCCAATTCCCAAATTAAATCTTCCGGCAAAAGATGCTACATTTTGAGGAAGTTTTAAGGATTTTAGCTGATCCGACTGATATTTGCTAACAGCGCTACCGCCAAGAATTAATCTAATTTTCGAGTCGGAAAGAGAGCTAAATACATCATTAAAATTTATTTCACCATCAAAACCTTTAACAATTCCCCTTCCGTTTTTTTCATATTTTGCCCAGAAATAGCGCTGAGTACCATATACGCCTTTAAATATTAGGCCTTTAATAGGTTCGTAAATAACGCGTGCACCATTTATTGAGTTATCGTAACCCAAAGTCCACTCCTGATAAGTTCTTAATGTAAACCCATTACCGAACTGTTCATAGAAGTTACCAACTGTAAAACTGAATTTCCCAGTTGTATAAGATGCCCATAAATAAGGAAATCCTTGTCCATCTAAATTTCTGTCGAAACCCGCAATTGGTGGCAAATATGCTTCATATCTAAAACCTGCCGAAAAATCACCAAGTGTATAAATAATATCTGCAAAAGCATTAAAACCAAAAACATTACCATTAATTAATGAGTCGGTAATGCCGAGTGCATCATCGGCCTGATAATACATGGCATCGATCTCGAAACTACCATGGACCTCCGATTTACCTAAGAAACTCTGTGCGTAAACAGATGATGAAATCACAAGAGCCAGTGTTAAAATTGAAATTATTTTTTTCATGAATGTATTTTCAATATTTGATTACTAATGATTTCCTGATATATCTTCGCCAGCAGCTACTTTCTTAACTATCTCAAAGATTTCATATTCAAGTCCTTCGTAATAAGATGTGTGCTGATAAACGATATTGCCATCACCATCGAGGATAAAAGTATGAGGAATCATATTAACACTCATTGCTCTTTTCAGATCACCATTTGGATCGAGAAGTACATCAAACTCCCAACTTTTACCACTAACAAATGGAAGTACCTTTGCAGTTGAGCGTGCGTCATCAATAGAAACTGCATATATTTTCACACCTGTTTCTTCAACCCAGTCTTCGTAATTGTCGTTATATGCATCAAGCTCTTTCTTGCAAGGTTTGCACCATAAAGCCCAAAAACTGATAAGGATAGGCTTTCCATCGTTTGAAATATCCTGAATATTGAAAGTTTCACCTTCAAGAGTTTTAACATTTACCGAAGGTAATTTGCTTCCTTGCTGTGTTTCCTGAGCAGTTATAAAACCTCCAATTAATAGAGCTAATGATAAAATAAATACTTTTTTCATATATAGTGTTTTTTATGATTTCGTTACTCCGTTTGACAACCTCAATTTTTAATCAGTTGCATCTTATGATTGCAAAAGTAAATATAATACGTGGATAGCTAATTTAGTACCAAATTGAGATTGAAGCATTGTAAAATCTACAAAAGACCAATTTATCCTTTTTTAAAATTATTTGAAACAACACCTGTACAATAATTTATTTATTTTGACAAAAATACTACGGAATTTGTTAAACAAGGTAACTATCCTATTTTTACAAATAAACCTCCAGCAGTTTTGATGTGGTTTTTGGAACCAGTTCTATTTGACTTAAATAGGCAGGTATAATTACAGCTTCGCCTTTGCTAATATTAATCTCACCATTATCCCAAATAAGGATTGTGTCTCCTTCAACAGCTATATAAATAACAAAAGAATCCAATGCTTCTAAATCTTTATATATGGTATTGTCGAAGTTAACAATGTTGGTTATGAACTTGTCACACATAACAACCCCATTGGTTTTGTTGATATCACTTTTATAAGTGGTTTTATACGATTTATGTTTTTTAAAGTCAATTGCCTCAACTGCATCATCTGTATGCAAATCCCGACCAACTCCTTTTTCATTAAATCTGTCCCAATCATAAATTCTGTAAGTTGTATCTGAAGTTTGTTGAATTTCTGCTAGCAACATTCCAGGTCCTATTGCATGGACCCTTCCGGCAGGGATAAAGAAAACATCATCCTTTTTTACATCCTCATAGTTAAGGATATCTTTAAGTGTGCCTTCTTTAAGATGCTTTAAATATGTTCCCTTGTCCATTTCACGATTGAACCCGCTTATTAACTGCGTATTATTATCTGCTCCCAAGGTGTACCACATCTCTGATTTTCCTTGTCCTATTTTTCTTTTTGCAGCCAAGGCATCATCTGGGTGTACCTGCACAGAAAGCCAGTCGTTTGCATCAATAAATTTAATGAGCAATGGGAATTCATTTCCAAACTTGTCGAAGATTTTCTCCCCAACCAAATCGCCCATATATACTTCAACAAGTTCATTCAGCTCATTTCCTTGCAGAAAACCATTTTCCACCACCGATTCATTTCCTTCAACACCCGAAATAACCCAAACTTCACCGCAGTTAGCTAGGTCGCCAAAATCTATTCCTAATTCAGTACGTATTTTTTGACCTCCCCAGATTTTATCTTTAAAAATCGGTTTAAACTTAAGTGGGTATAGTGAGTTCATATTTTATTGTTTTAAGAACTTAACAGAAGTTATTTGATAATAAATATAACTTATGAGAAGCAACAGTTCAATTTTTATTTGATTTATTTTCTACTAGCAAAATTACCTATTTTTGAATCTCTAACCATAAAGAAATTAATGAATGAAAGATAACAGAAGAAACTTTTTAAAAACTGCTGCTGTTACAGGGGTAGGATTAACAATTGCTCCAAATATTGCCTTTGCTAAAAAAAATAGTGACTCATAAGTTAGGCTTGGATTTATTGGTCTTGGATTAAGAGGTGTATTGCATCTTAATAATGCAATCCAAAGAGATGATGTTGAGATAGTAGCTTTGTGTGATATTGATCAAAAACGATTGGATATGTCACGGGATATGTTACTTAATGCCGGATAATCCAAATGCAAAATTGAAATGGAAACTTGGCGATGTTGTTACTACAACAATTGAAACTGCCAATGGTGAAACAATAATAGTTACACATGATACCAACCTGCCACGCACATACTCACTTGGTTTTAGGGTTCAGGGAACTAATGGTTTATGGGAAGTTGATGGAAATAGAATATACATTGAAGGAAAATCAGACCCTCATCGCTGGGATGATGTTACCGAATGGCTAGAGAAGTATGATCATCCACTATGGAAAAAATATGAAGACAGAGCCGTTGGAGCCGGACATGGCGGTATGGACTTTTTTGTGCTTAACGCCTTTATTGAAAGTGTTAAAAGTAATGTTGCTCCCCCGCTGGATGCATATGATGCGGCCGCATGGAGTGCCATAACGCCATTATCAGAAGTTTCAATTACAAACAACGGTGAAGTTCAGGATTTCCCAGATTTTACAAGAGCGCAGTGGATTAAAAGAGTACCGTATAACTGGATGAAGGATAGTTATTAATTTTACATATAAAGTATTATTTTTGCCCCGCTAAGTGAAAAACTGCCATGCCTTTTTTGTAACTTAAAATTTAAATACTACATTTTCTAATTATTCTACCATAAATAATAAAACATGTACTTAGCCATTAATATTACTAAAACTCTACACTGATGGTTTTTAGCAGCACTTTATTTATTTTCTGTTTTCTACCTTTCTTTTTTCTTGTGTACCAATTTTTACCACATCGGTTTAGAAATTATTGGGCGCTTATCGCTAGTTTGGTGTTTTTTTCATGGGGTGCGCCTGTATTTGTTTTTGTTGTAAGTGGTGTAATTTTAACTGATTTTTTTATTGTTGATAAAATTTACAAATCTGATAATAGGCAGCTTCGGCGACGGCTACTTGCACTTTCTGTTATAATGAAAGTAGGATTGTTAGCCTATTTTAAGTATACAAACTTCTTTATTGAGAATGTTAACCTAATACTCAGTCAGTTTGGTTTATCAGAGATAGGCTGGACATCAATCGCACTACCAATTGGAATCTCATTTTTTACATTTCAGGCGATAACTTATTCGGTTGATGTGTATCGGAATGTTCATAGTCCTTTAAAGTCTGTTACTGATTATCTACTTTACATACTGCTTTTTCCTCAACTCATCGCTGGGCCAATTGTGAGGTATAATGAAATTGCCGATCAACTTGAAGATCGTCGCGAACATGAAACTTATGAAAATAAAGTTCTTGGATTCTTCAGATTTGTGATTGGACTATCAAAAAAAGTCCTAATTGCAAATGTACTTGGTGTTGAGGCCGATCATGCTTTTTCCTTACAGGAAGGTGAGTTAACATCCACAATAGCGTGGGTAGGAATTATTGCTTATACTTTCCAAATATATTTCGATTTCTCGGGCTATTCGGATATGGCCATTGGTTTAGGAAGGATGATGGGGTTTACTTTTCCTGAGAATTTCAATAATCCATACGTATCGAAAAGTATTACGGAATTTTGGCGTAGATGGCATATTACTTTAGGCCGTTTTATGAAGGATTACTTGTATATACCACTTGGAGGAAATCGTGTGTCAGTAAAGAAAATGTATTTCAATTTGGCGTTAGTTTTTGTAATTTCCGGTTTTTGGCATGGAGCAGCCTGGAATTTTATAATATGGGGTGCATATCACGGCTTTTTTCTTATAATGGACCGCTTGTTTCTTATTAAGATTTACGAAAAAATAGGTAAGTATCCAAGCATAGTAATTACGTTTTTATTAACCATTATTGGCTGGGTAATTTTCAGGGCAACATCAATGTATCAAATTGATTATTATTTAAAAGCAATGTTTGAATTTAATTTTGAGTATTATTATCTGGATAATAAATTCATTACAATTTTGAATTTTGCTTTCCTTTTCGCTTTTATTACGACTTTTAATATTGGTAAAAAGATTGAATATTTTTTCTTTGATAAAACCAAGCATGGAAACTTTCAATTGATCATTTATTTTTTTATTGTTCTTCTTCTAATCATTGTATCATCAGCAAATATTGTGTCAACTGGATTTAATCCGTTTATTTATTTTAGATTTTAGTATAATTATGATTCGAAAACTAATTTTCTATTTTTTATTAATAGTATTATTTCTTCCAATAGTCGAATTAAATATCGATCTTGTTAATGAAAAAGAATTAAAAGGGTTTTATGTTAAGAAAGAGGATGTAAATATTTCATTTAGCGATTGGTTTAGTGGAGATTATCAGACAAATAAAGAAGCTTTTATAAAAGACACTATTGGTTTCAATAAAACATTAACAAGAATTGGTAACCAGTTAGATTATGCTCTTTTCAATGTAAATCATACACACGATGTTGTAATTGGTAATAATGATGTGCTTTATCAAAAAATGTATATTGATGCGTATTACGGTAGAGATTATGTAGGCCATAACACTCTTAGTAATCAGGTTCAGAAATATGTTTTGTTACAAAACCAATTGAACGAGCAAGGGATTGATCTTTTTCTTATTATTACTCCCGGTAAAGCATCTTTTTTCCCTGAAAATATTCCTGACAATCTGAAATCAAAAAAAGATACCACCAATTATAATAAAACAATTCAATTGCTAAAAGAGAAGGGTGGTAAATTTTTAGATTTAAAATCATATTTATTATCATTGAATAAAGGTTCAAAATATCCTTTGTTTCCTAATCATGGAACACATTGGAGTGGTTATGCAGTTACATTGGCCGCTGATACTCTTTTTAGCTTCTTAGAGTCAAATACAAATTTTGATTTTTTAGAATATCATACTGATGAAGGTTACATTACAGAGGATTATAGGTTTTCAGATAATGATATAGGATTAGCTTTAAACCTACTATTTAAAAACACTCATCAACAACTATATTATCCTGAAGTTAATTTTGCAAAGAGTGACACTTCTCGAACCATACCAAATGTGCTACTTATTGGTGATAGTTTTACCCAAAGTTTCTGGAGATTCTATCCTTATTTCCCCAAATTGTTTGCTGACAAAAGTAGATTTTGGTATTATAATGAATATGTTGCTTGGCCACCAGAATTTAATGGCAGGAAAGTTGGAAAGCTAGACTTACATGAAGAAATTAACTCAAGAGATATAATATTGATATTAACAACGGAACAAAATTTAAGCAATTTTGGGTTTGGTTTTATTGAGAAAGCTTATGCAATCTTAACCGATAACAATGTATTAAATAAAGAAAAGTTGAACTATTATATTAACTCAATAAAATCAAGTCCACAATATTTAATGCAAATTGAACAAAAAGCATTATCTAGAAATATACCAATTGATTCAATGCTGTTTCTTGACGCAAGATGGTTATATAATAATTATTTAATAGAATATTTTTCAAAAAAAATAAA
>JABMPH010000148.1 GCA_013203805.1 Bacteroidota bacterium
ACACTGGCTATTGAGGAGGCAAACAATAAAGGTGGTTACAATGGAATCCCTTACAAAATGATGGTACACAACGATGTTGGTTTGTGGGGTGCAGCTGCCAATGAAGTAGTGAAAATGGATGATGAAAAAGTGTGGGCATGGCTTGGCTCTATTGATGATATTGTTTCGCATGTTGCTATGCGTGCAACCCTGAAAATGGAAATGATGATGGTTTGCACCGGCGACCCTGATCCAACATTTACCGAAACAAATATCCCATGGGCAATTCGCGTAATCAGCGATGATCGCCAAAGTGGATATGCTCTGGCAAACTATATTTTTGAAAAGATGGGCCACGACCGTGTGGCTGTAATCCGTACCAACACAAGGTATGGACGGGTAGGTATCATGGAATATTCGGGTGTTGCTGTGCGATTAGGCCATCCGATGAGGATGGAAGAGAGGTTTGATGATGGAGAAACCGATTTTACAATGCAACTGGAGAATATAAAGAAAATATCTCCTGATGCTATTCTCATCTGGGGGAATGCAAAAGAGTCAGCACTAATACTACGCCAATTACGTGAGATGGGAATGGAGCAGCCTGTTTACGGTTCCGACAGGGTAGTTTCTGCTGAATTCCTAGAAATATCTGGAGAAACAGCTGAAGGAATAGTTACTACATGCCAATATAACCCAGATGCCAATATTCCACATCTAAAAGCATTTCAATCCAATTACTTAAAAAGGTTTGGTATGGAGCCCGATGTATTTGCAACCCATGCCTACGATGGGATGAACCTGATTATTAAAGCCATTCAAAAGACCGGACTGAACCGCGTACTTATTCGCGATGTTCTGACCGATTTAAAAACGTTTCAGAACTATCAGGGGATTACCGGTAAAATTGTTTTCGATTCATCCTGGAACGATATTGGTGAAATTTTTATGGCTGAAGTACAAAATGGCAAGTTTGAATTCTTCCCGGCCACTCCAATGAAAGAACGCGGCCATTCAGCGAAAATGGTAGGCTATTAATAAACGAAAAGGATTTGGTGTTGTTGGTTCATTAAACTTGTTGATTTTTATGAAGTTACTGAATACATTATATTTGGTTTGTACAGTAATTGTTTTGGTAACTTGTACTTACAGCAAAACAATGGCTGTTAAAATTCAGAAAGTGCCGGAAAAATTGATAACAATTGGGTTATTAATTACTGATAATAAATTACTGGAAGCCCGATATGCAGCAGAAATGGCTATTGATGAAGCAAACAGCAACAATGAATCTGAAGGTTATTTTTTTCAGCTAATAATCCGGTCGATGGAAGGCCCCTGGGGTACCGGCTCGAAAGAAGCAGTTGATTTGGTTTTTAACGAAAAGGTTTGGGCTTTACTCGGCAGCCATGATGGAAGAAATGCCCATCTGGTTGAACAGGTTATTGCTAAAACCCAAATCCCTTTTGTATCAGCGTGGGCCGGAGACCCAACACTTTCGCAGGCTTTTGTACCCTGGTATTTTAGTTGCGTTCCCAATAATAACCAACAGGCCTCTATCTTGATAAATGAAATTTATTACCACCAAAAGTTGGCCAAAGTAATTACCCTTTCCGATAAGGAATATGATTCGAATGTTGCATTAAAAAGCTTTTTAGGTGAATTGAAAATCCAAAATCTAGCCAGACCGATACAGCTGTCTTATGATAATGCAAACTTTGATTGTGATCTTCTTGTAAATCAAATAAAAAATGCTGATTGTGATGGCCTTGTTTTATTTGGGCAGCCCGTTTCCTCGTTAAAAATTATTGAAATGATGAGGCAAAATAAAATGAAACAAACTGTTTTTGGAGCATTATCAATTATTGGCGAAAATCCGTTCAATCATTTTTATTTGGAAGATTATGAAGGTGTTGTTTTTATTAATTCAGGAAATTGGCTTAGTAAAAAAGGAATCACTTTCAGTAAAAATTTTGAAAACAAATATGGATGGACGCCCGGCGCTGTTGCTGCTTATGCTTATGATGGAGCTAATTTGATTATTGAAGCAATTAAAAAATCTAACTTCGACCGCAAAAAAATAAAACAATCTATGCTTGGCATAGAATATAACGGTGTTACCGGTGCAGTAACTTTTGATGAAAATGGAAACAGAATAGGATCAAACGGACTAGTGGTTATAAAAAAAGGAACTCCAGAAACAATTAAAAATTAAACGCGGCAGTGTTCATTAATTGTTTTATTTTTGATTTTTTGAACTGGACTTGGAAAAGATTCATTACAAAAAAATAATTTTAATAGAATGAAATAACCATGGTAAAAGAATTTGGCACACAGGATAATATTTATCGCCAAACGTTTTTAAGCGTAGCTTCTTTCTTGTCTTGATTCTTGTGTCCTGGTTCTAATTTTAAACAAATGAGAAACATTTATACTGTATTTATAATTATCCTGATATTATCATCTTTTGGGGGTTGCAAACCGTCGCCGGAAGAAAGCAAACAGGAAGCTATTAAAATGATGACTGCCCAAACTTTAGGACTTGCTTATCTTGAAGAGTTTAAACTTGATGAAGCTGAAGGCGAGTTTCTGAAGTATATTAAAATGGCTCCCGATGATAAATTAGGATACGCAAATTTAGGATTGACCTATTTACGAATGGGGAAGTATTCTGAAGCTGAAAAACAACTTTTAAAGGCAATTAATATTGATAAAAATGATGCGGATGTAAGTTTAATATTGGCAACTGTTTATCAAATGAATGATGAACGGGGAAAAGCCATTTCAGTTCTTAATGAAGCCCTGTCAACTACGCCCGGTCATTTTAAAATATTATATAATCTGGCCGAATTATATTCCGTTGATTCAGATACAAAATCTCAGGATTTACGAAAAAACTGTATTGTTCAGCTTGCAGAAAAAGCACCCGGGAATATTGTTCCTCAACTTAGTCTAACGGAAATATTCATAAACAGTAACGAACCTGACAAAGCCATTGAACGGTTGGAATTAATAGCAAAACAATTTCCTGAATTTCCGAAAGAAGCCATCGGCTTTTATAATAAAACGCTCGATTTATTAAGGAAGGATGATTTGGCAAATGCAGCTGTACAATTTGCCTTTTTTCATAATTACATGAAAGTTACTTCACCTTATCAGTCAGGTATCATGGATTTGAAAGGTCCGGGTGGTTCATTAATTGGGTTTCCGCTCATTATCTACAATCAGAAATTAATAACGCAGGTTGTCGGAAATAAATCATTACTTGATATTATTAAATTCACTGAAGTGAGTGAATCAGCTGGATTAAATCTAATCGCACCCGGTACTGAAGGGAGTTTCCCCGACCTCGGCAAATTAAGCCATGTTAAAGCTGCTGACTATGATGG
>JABMPH010000149.1 GCA_013203805.1 Bacteroidota bacterium
CAAGTAATATCACATAGCCGCGTAGCGGTCATTAAGACAAAGAATTGTAAAATTGAAAGTAGTACAAATTAATATAAATCAGAGTTAGGAACGGCTACGTGCCATACTTGCAACACGTTGCCTACAATAGCGGTCTCTCATAACAAACACAGGAAAGATTAGCATTAATAATTAATGCACTCAGAAACTAATGATTGAAAATATTCGTATATTTGTATAAAAGGATTTAAAATGCTAACAAAGGAAAAAATAAAAAAGACTATTGATTTGCTGCCAGAGAATGTAACAATTGATGAATTAATCAACAGAATTATCCTTCTTGATAAAATCGAACAAGGACTTGATGACGTTGAAAAAGGAAATGTTTATACAACTGAAGAAGTTGAGAACAAATTGAATAAATGGTTAAAATAATTTGGACAGCTAGATCGCTTTCTGATCTTGAAGATATTGGCGATTTTATATCGAAGGACTCTCCCCGATATGCAAAGTTGACTCTTGAAAAGTTACTTGAAACAGCCAAAATGGTTCAACGAAATCAAAGAATTGGTAGAATTGTACCTGAATTGAATCAAGAAGATATTAGAGAGATTATCACAGGGAATTATCGAATTATTTATCAAATCGTGAATACAGAATTGTCATACATTTTAACTATACACCATAGTTCAAGACTATTATCAAATAACCCAATATTTTAAAACAGAATATAAACTACTGTAGGCAACAACAGCTAAACACCATAGCTGCAGTTAGCCGTTTCACAGAAAATTTTTTCGTAATTTTCAATTGTTGTAAACCCAGAAAAATTATTAATCAAAATTGCACCCACGGTGCATAGCAATTCCGGTTAGGCATAATTTTGTGATAGCAACGACGTTATAAAGAAAACATACCTAAAAACATGAAAACTTTTATGACTACTTTAGTATTTCTTTTGACTTCTATAGTAATATTTAGTCAAAATAATCTTCAAATATTTGAAGGTTGCTTTGATAGTGCCCTTATTAAAGCTAATATTCAAAATAAAAATATCTTTTTCATAACTAGGTCGGAATCCTGTCCAGTATTTGGAAAATTTAGAACAACGATCGAAAATGACAAAAACACATATGACTTTTTAAATAGTGAGTTTATCGTATTTGAATATGACTTAGATCATACAAGCAAGACTGATTTTAAACGACTAAAAAAATACTATCATTCTTGGAGAGGTTTCCCTCAAATCTATATTATAAATAAAAATGAAAATATAATAACTGAAATTCTTTATCCACTTAACATAAGCCAAGATGAGCAATTAATAGCATGGAAAGAATATAAAACATTGAACAATAAATGGAAATCAATCAAAACGGAAAAACGTAAAAGAAAACACAATAATGATATTGACTATGATTTTATATATAAATATGTATTATACAGGCAAATAATATATAACTCATTTGATTGCTTCCAAATCCAGAAAATTCTGACTTATTACTTAAGTAATATTGACACGAGTGAATTAGTGAAAGAACAAAACTGGGAATTAATTGAGAAATATGGTACTGCTTTTTCACTTAATCATAAATTAATTGACATTATCGCAACTAACAAACAGAGCTTTCAAAAAAATATTGGTGATTCTATTATTTCGGAATATCTTCAGGATAAATACTACTCTAACTTATTAGGGAGAAAGGAAAAGAAAATTGATAAAATGGCGAAAAAATATCCTTACAATACTGTTGTGGAAGCTCAAGAGGCGATTCAAATGTATAAACGAAATAAGGTTACTCAGAATTTGTTTAATTAAATTAGAAAAAGAAAAAAACTATGCCTAACAATGTATATACAAAATAGGCGTGATAGTGATAAATTCAACGTTTATAGCTCGCTTCAACATTTTTGTAGTTTGAAAAGTTTGAAGCCTGCAATCGCCTACTTTGCATAGTGTGCCGAGAAGCAGTAGTCGGCAATATATTTCTACTGCATGTTGTAATTGAGATGGTGGAATCCAGTTGTAAGGATGCCCCACCGCAAGCGTTGTACAGGCGAGGCTTGCAAACCAC
>JABMPH010000150.1 GCA_013203805.1 Bacteroidota bacterium
ATTAATACCAATAAATTAACCTATAAACAAATATTATGGCCAGAAGGAAAACTAAATCAAGACAACTTATTTTATATATAATCGCCATTGTCGGTATAGTTGCACTTGTAGTATGGCTGAGTGGCGGCAGGTCGTTTAATGGTATGATGATCGGAAACCACACTTTTATTTTATCTGGCTGGAACTGGGTACATATACTAATTAGTATAGCTATTGGATTCGTGCTTGGTATTGCATTCTCAAAGAGGAAATAATTTTCCTAAAGATTATTTCTTTAGGTCTGAAGAATTTTAGAGGAGCATGCGAACATCATTTCGAAACAAATAAAAAAAGTTGATTAGGTCATTATTAATAATTGAAAAAACAAATATCAATAAAATGAAAAACATGAAAAAATTATTTATCGGCTTAGTAGCAGCCTTTTCGCTATTTGCATTCCAACCTTTAATGGCAAATAGTGCCATAGAGGCTACTCCCTCATCATTAGTTGATCCTTCACCGACAAATACATCGAAGGAATTAATCGAGAGATTGGATGAAATAAAGGATATTGATAAGACAGAATTAAGTCCCTCCGAAAAGAAAGTCTTGAGAAAAGAGGTACGCTACATTAAGGATAAATTGGACCACTCAGGACCCATTTACATATCGGGAGCTACTATACTTCTTATAGTCATTTTGATTATTTTATTATAGAAGAAACACAAAGAGAAAGACGATATCTCCAACGAGATAAATCCGGTAAATAAATATAAGAGGCTGTCTCAAAAGTGAGACAGCTTTTTTATTTATGCCCCTAATCCAGATGCATAGATTGTTAGTAAGGTTTTGTTATTTAAATCAATAAACCAATAGTATGAATCATGTAACTTAATCATAAAGTTCTGTAACACATATAATCTTTAATAGTTGGACCTTTACATGTTGTGATAATTCTATTACAACTAATATCAAAAATATGAACACTAAGAATTTATTAGCAAGTTTAGCAATTGTATCATCTGTTTTGTTTAGTGGCTGTGAGAAAGACAGTACTAATCCTGATAATCCAATTGCGATCCCAGATCAAAAAGTTGAGCAATCTGCAGTAAACCTCAGATCTGCTGGCGACTATGTATTATTAGCAGGTTCCGGGATATCAAATGTTCCTACATCAAAAATTACAGGTAATATCGGTTTAAGTCCAGCTGCCGGGACCTTCCTAACCGGATTTTCTTTAATACTTAAAACAGATGGAATATCTTCTACATCATCTCAGGTCACCGGGAGTTTATTCGCTTCCAACTATACCGTTCCAACTCCTGCTAATTTAACAGCAGCGAAAGGTGATTTAACAACGGCATATAATGACGCTGCAGGCAGGACAAGTACTGATATAGTGCTGTTAGCCGGAAATATTGGTGGATTAACATTAACCCCCGGTCTTTATAAATCAAGCGGTTCTCTGGAAATATCCTCAGGCGACCTGACATTCGATGCAAAAGGAAACTCTGATGCAGTTTTTATTATTCAGATAGCATCAACACTCTTGACAACCTCCGGGCGAGAAATAGTTTTAAGCGGAAGGGCAACTGCAGCAAATATTTTCTGGCAGGTAGGTACTTCAGCTACCATTGGCACAACATCAAAGTTTAAAGGAAATATTATGGCTGATCAATCAATATCATTGAATACTGGAGCATCTGTAGATGGCAGATTGTTAGCCAGAATTGGAGAAATAACACTGGAAGGTAACACAATAGTTAAAAAATAAAAATTATGCAAAGTCTACTTTATATAATTGCAGTAATCCTGATTATTGCATGGGCAATCGGATTAATAGCCTTTAATGCCGGCGGTATTATTCATATTCTTCTAGTGATTGCAATTATTGCTATCTTATTGAGAGTAATACAGGGAAGAAAGATTTTTTAGATAAAAATTTAGTGAAGGCTTAGAGGTCAGCATATGGATTAGTCTTAATCTTATTCGTTTTATGAAATTGCCTGAAACCAAAAGGCAGGAGCCAGGTACAATTATGCCTGGCTTTTCCTTTATTCAGTAATTCTGTTTTTGAGTCAATACCTTAACATAACTCGGTTTAGTTCTAATAATTATAAATATATCACTTATCTATAATATTATTTGAAAACATATTAATTTTTTCGAACATAATTTGTACAGGCTAGTTCGTAAAGGTAAATAGTCTGGCTACATTCTGGGATGACGCTTTTGCCCGGACGAATAAGTTTTCAGTATAAATAGATTAAATATTTTATAAATATTTTCTATGTGTTCTTTGGGATTTTTGGCTTAATTCATTTTTTCGCCTTAGAAAGTTTATTGATCATGAAACTTGCCAGAAATGCTTCTAATAAACTTAATGCAATGGCAAAAGGCAAAAGGCAAAATTCCAATTGGCAAAACGTCCATATTTCCAATAACTAATAGTTGCCGGTAACGTTCGCTCTATGCACCATACCGTGAACGGAGGGTGGTTTTTGGTTTTAAGTTTAAGCTAATTTATAAATAATTTTTCTCTATTACGGTTTTCCAGGTATAGTTTATAACCGTTTGTTACCAACCGTTTAACTTTTAATCTACAAAAGTTTCCCTAATTATTGACTTAACTTTTTTTATTTCTTTCTCAGTAAGGTTATCCATTATTTTGATTACCCTCAATTTATCTATTGTTCTAATCTGATCGATGACAACCCAACCAATCTTTTGATTGTGATTCACTTTTATCCTTGTTGGATAGGATTTTGATTGACTAGTCATCGGAGCAATAGTAACTGTCCTTAAATGTTTGTTCATTTCATCGGGAGAAACAATTACGCATGGGCCTGTCTTTTTTATTTCGCTTCCAAGTGTTGGATCAAGATTAACCAAAACTATTTGATATTGTCTTAAATCCATTCTTCAAAATTTTCATCTTCAAAAACATCTGTCATCAATGGTTTATCATCATGATTTGCATTCATTTTTTTAAACTCATTTTCCCATCCTTTTCTTGGAATGGATATTGGCTTGAGAATAATATATCCCTTTTCCATAATGATTTCAATCTTATCTTTGATGTTATATTTCTTCAAAAGGGTTTTACTTAATCTTATTCCCTTTGAATTTCCTATTTGTATTATTGATAAATCCATAATAATATATTTTGTAGTCACAAAGTTTTACATAAATATTGAAATTACAAATTACGGATTGCTTTTCTCAAATGCTTGGTAAGGTTCGCGAGATGCACTGTACCGTGAACGAAGGGTTGTTTTTGGGATTTAGTTAAAAGCTAATTTATAAAATAGTTTTCTCTATTGCGATTTTGCAGGTATAGTGTATTTCG
>JABMPH010000016.1 GCA_013203805.1 Bacteroidota bacterium
GTATGGACGGAAAAGGTCGTTGGATGGACAACGTCTTTATTGAAAGATTATGGCGAGTCTGAAATATGAAAAAGTGTATCTCAAGGCTTATGAAACTGTTGCAGAGGCGCGGCCAGAAATTGGGACATGGATAACCTTCTACAATCACGAAAGGACCCATCAATCTCTTGATAGACAAACACCAGAAAACGTACTTCAATCAGCCAATGGGGTCCACCTCAGCCTTTTTTATAGCCATGTGCATTTTGATTATTACTTATTGTATTAATCAATATCCTTTAAAAAGTTTTATTAGTTCTTTATCACTTAATACTTTATCGCTTTTTCTGCCAATAAAATAAAAACCTGAAGCTCCATTAAAAGTACCTTTATTATTATGTGTAATGTAATCTATATACTTCAACCAAAAGAACAAGAAAGATACAATCGTTGATAGTATAAATCTAAAATATTTGTTCCTAATGAGGGAGTTAACAAAAGCCCTAATTGACCATCCAAGAGCCACTCCAGTTCCAGCAAATACACCTGATTCAATCTCATTAAATGCCCGAAATAATCTTCTATGACCTAAATGAGTAAACCTAGTAAAATCATATGCTCTCATATGAACTTGTTGCATAAACGGAGTAGCCGCAAAGATAAGACCATCATTATTCAATACGCGATGTGCTTCTTGCACACATTTATATGGATCTGCGACATGCTCAAGGACAGCTTGAAATATCAATAAATCAAAAGTGTCATTTTCAAAAGGGATATGGTGCCCATCAATAATTATCTGAGTCCTCGGCCCAATAGATACATCACTTTCAACTACAATATTATTTGGATTAATTATCATATCTGTATTGGTAGTAATTGATGCCCCACCAATTATTAGTACTTTGGGTTTAATTTTAGTAGATAATAAATTGTTTAACAATATAAAGTTGTTCTTTGAACTTAAATTATTACTTAAAGATGGGGAAAAACTTATAATACGTTTTGCAATATTTTTAATATTTATTTTTGAAATAACTATATTATCAGGCTTATTAATATAATCTTTTATGCTAAAAATACTATCATCTTCATTAATTAATATTGGAATTTTCTTTACAATTGGGAAATTAATTCCACATTCAATGTTCGAACACTTAACAACAGAATTATTAATATATGCTTTCTGCTTACAAACAGGGCAAATAAATCTATCTGTAATTACTTGCTGTAATTTAGTATTGATGTAGGTCTTCAAAGCGATTGGCTATTTTGGTCTAATCCTGTGATAGTATTCCCGGTTTAATTACGCATGATTAATTAACTTTATTAAGCTGTTGCGAACAGATTAATTCTCTTCCTATCACTTATGGTTTCACCTTTATTTTATCCCTCAAAGTTACTATATGTTCACGTCTCTCATAGTACACATCAGCGGGTGTAACAATGTCCAATGACTCATGGTAACGCTCATTTTAGTTCACCAGATAAATAACAGGGTCCATTATATGATAATACCGTTAACGCTTATTATTATTGAGCATACATTTTGGATTAGACATTTGGAAACAAGCCGGTGGGATTTATCATAGTGCAATATTGGAAATTCTTGAGTACATAGTCGGTGTTGGGTGCGTATTTTACTAATAAGCGATCCTTGTTTTCGATACAACTAGCCAGTGAATTGGCGAGAGCATTTTTTTCGTCAAGATTATAAATTTCTGCTAATTCTCTTTTTTCGTTAAGTAGTTTGATAGAAGTAAACGATCCAATCAAGACAATTTTCCCAGAAAGTAGTGCATCGTAATACTTGGCGTGAGCGATGAGATCCGAATACATGTTCCTTTTATCCGGACAGACAATGATATCAGTCACGCGATAATATGATTGCAGATCTGAATACGTGATTCTTCCCACAAACAGCACTCTGTCACCCAAGTCGTTATCAATCACATATGATCTACATTCGTTTAGTGTTTCACCATCCCCTATCAGTACGAGCTGCACCTCTGGATATTGATTGCTTAAATCATTGAATGCCGTGATCAATTCGGGAACACCACCCAATTTCTTGAAAGACCCTGCGAAGGCGATGATAGTCTTTCCCATTTGACGAAGTTGTTCGATTTCCTGCAGTTGATAATCATGGGCGTAGCTTTCAAACAAGGCCTCCGCACCATCAAGCACATAAGGGAGTATGGCACTGTCTCTCCCTGTCAACCAGTGATATTTGGCAAAGTAGTATTCCATCATCGCCTTACTTGCGTAAATAAATCCATCTCCAGTTTTAAATACTTTTCTGTCAAGAGCTTCTGATGTGTAGTATTTAAACATGTAGAAGATATTTTCAAAAAAATTATTCTCATAGTGTGCCTTCGCCCAAAACTCTAGTGGAACTACCCCGTGCAGATCGTTGCGATAAGAGGAAATTAGATCCATTTTTTTCAATAGGTACGCGATTGTATTATCAAGGTATTCAAATGAGATGATCGAACAGTCAACTAGTTCGTGTGTTTTAAATACACTTCCAATTGTATACAACACTTCCCTATTCAGGTACTTCGTGATAAGAAAAGTAAAATGAGCTGTGGTTGCTTGGATCCTTCTCTTTTCTTGGATGCCAACGGGTAGGTCAATCAGAATATGCTTTATCCCTCTATTAAAATTTCTATGGTCCCTAGCATTAGATATTAAAAATACCTCATGTCCACGCTTTGCCAGCTCATTCATGATGCCGTACATTCTGATTGTATTGCCACCATCTTTCAAAAAATCGTTCAGGGTAAAAAAGATGTATTTCATTGGTTATTGGAGATCATTCTCTGGACCTTAACAAACCATATCTAAACAATTCTTCTTCAGATTTGTCATATTTCTCCTCAACATTAACCTGTGATTCGACCCAATTAACAAACCTACCAATACCTGTTTCTATGTTCACTTTCGGTTTATAGCCTAGAGAACTTTGAATACGTTTCAGATCAGCTAGATTATGCCGAATATCTCCAATCCTATAATCACCTGATATCTTGTGGTGATAATCAAAGCTATATGCCTCTCCTAGTAAGTGTACAATATTCTCTACAGAGGTGTTTACACCGGAACCCACATTCAGGGCTACAGTTGTTTCTAATGGCGATTCAATGCCTGCGACGGTGGCATCAACCACGTCGTCAATGTACACGAAATCACGGCTCTCCCTACCATCCTCATACACGTTGATTTCTTTACCGTTTTTCATTACAGTTGAAAATATAGACAGAATCCCTGTGTACGGATTTATAAGCGACTGTCCTGGTCCGTAGACGTTCTGGTAGCGAAAAGCATAAGCCGGGATACCGACTGTTTTTGCTACATTTAGTACGATCTCCTCCTGAGCATACTTAGAAATTCCATAAATAGACGAGGGATGAATCCTCGAGTTTTCATCAGTGGCGCGCAGATCAATTACACCCCGGCAGACAGGACAAACAGGGTCGAATTTGCCCCTTCTGAGTAATACCTCATCCCTCGTCTCAGGGTAGACATCTCCGTCTTTTCTGCAGTAATACTTCCCCTCACCATATATTGCTCTCGACGAGGCTACTATAATTTTGCGGATGTTATTACTTCTGGTGATAATCGAGTCCATTAAACCCGCTGTTCCATTCACATTTACATCAATGTATTCTCTCACTGAATACATGGATTGACCGGTACCTGTCATTGCTGCTAGGTGGACAATGACATCGACTCGTTGTAGGATGTTATCTAGCATGGCTTGATTCCGAATGTCATCCTGTATGAATTCAACCAGATTTTTAATTCTATGGTATGTAGATGAGGAGCCTTTATCACCATGGACCTGGGGTAGAAGGTTATCTATGACTACTAAGTTGTACCCTTTTGCAACCAGCTCCACACAGAGGTGAGAACCAATGAAACCTGCACCTCCAGTTACTAGTATTCTCATTTATATCCTTCTATTAAATGCATCAGTGCTATGTTCGGAATATATCTTTCGTCAGACTGAGAGCACCGTTAAAGTGCTCCTGGTACTGTCCATCAATATACATTGCGAAACCTGAGTGGATTCTGGTAATCATGTTGCTGTTCCGAATATCCAGCCTTGTATTGAGGACATCTATGTATTCGTCTATTCTTTTTTGAGCCTCAGCAATTGCATCACTGGATATGTGACCGCTAATGACTGATGAATGGAGTTCTCTTAGACGCGAATTGATCTGCTTTTTGTAGTGTATATCACTATTCATCTTATGCTCGGTAGTGGCTCGTGAGGCATTGCGCTGGTTAAATATTCCAGTGGACCGGTTTAACTTTTTTGTTCGATTGGCCATATAATTTGAAGTATTTCGCTCATGAATACGATAATACTGCAGAACTTCGTTGTGAATGTATCGAATATCCAGGTACCTGGCGATATCGCTTATCCAGTTATCATGTGCCTTGATATTCTCAGGGATGGGTAGTGCGATATCAGCGAGTTGCCTAGTGAGACACGCGCATGATCCTTGAACAAAATTATCTAATGAAAGACTTGTCCTCTTTATCTGGCCCAATTTCGTCAGACCAGTTGGATTTAGTTTAGCATCCGTTATTTCAGTATCATTGAGGAAAAGATCCTTATCTGGATTTTGTCCAACAACATTAATTATTTCTTCTATTTTATTGGGAAACCATACATCATCTTGATCACTAAGGAAAATTAAATCGCCAGTTGTATTATTTAATGCTTTTTCAAAATTTTTCCCATAACCTAATCTGGTTTGATTTTGAATAAACTTCACATTAAATGGAGCATACTTCTGAAAACTTTCAATTACATTTATAGTTTCATCCGTTGAACCATCATCGCAAATAATTAACTCATTAGGAAGAATTGATTGTTCATTGAAACAATCTAATTGCTCTTTCAAATATGGTGCACCATTATACGTAGCCATAGCAATTGATATTGAATCAGGATTTCTTAAGTTGTTCAATTAGTATATTCGTTTTGGATATTGAGGATGCAATAACCTGATCCATGTTATAATATTTATACTGAGCCAGCCTCCCAATGAATGTTACATCTTGCTCGAGTTTTGCAAGATCATAATATTCAGTGTAAACTTTATTATTTCTAGGCCTTGGCACTGGGTAATATGGATCACCGTGGCTTTTTGGAAACTCTTTTACGATTGAAGTACCAGTGCATTTTTGGCCAGTAATATGCTTGAATTCAGTAATTCGCGTGTAATCATACTCATTTGGGTAATTGATAGTACCAACTTTTTGATAGTAATTTAAATTAGGGATATATGTATGCTTAAAATTCAATGAACGATATTCAAGTTTACCAAACTGATAGTCAAAATATTTGTCAATAGGTCCCGAATAAATCGTATGCATATAATTATTTGAATCCCTATGGTCGAAGTAGTCTGTATTTAGGTTTATAGAAATATTTCTGTGATCCAATATTTTTTCGAATAACGCAGTGTAGCCATTCGCGGGGATAAACTGAAAATCATCAACAAAGTAACGGCAATCATCATTCGTTCTTGTAGGAATTCTTGCAGCGACTGATGCATCAAGATCTGCTAAATCCATTCCCCATTGTTTTCTAGTATACCCTCTAAAAATTTTATCGCATAAGTCTTCTCCAACACTTGCTAATACATTGTCTTCAGAATTTCTAATATTTGTTATTTTTACAGCATTTTCGCTAAAATATAATTTTGCACCTTTCTCAGTAAAATCCTTCCCATATATTTCTGATAGTGTGACTCTATTAATAGGAATTGGTACTTCTTTACCGTCTACATAAGCAAGAACTTCATGCTCATAAAATCTCCATGTTGTGAACTTTGAGAGGAATTTGAACACCCTTTTATTATTTGTGTGAAATATGTGTGGACCATATGGGTGTATAACAATACCATTTTCATCAATTTTATCATAAGCATTTCCTCCAATATGGTTTCTTTTCTCAAATATATGTACTTGGTATCCTGCCTCCGCTAGGATCCTTGCAGATATAGCGCCTGAAAATCCACAACCGATTACACAAATATTCTCAGGCATAAAGCTCTAACATATTTTTAACATTTTCTGAAAAATTGATTTTTTCACTTTTTATTATTTGTGAGTATTCATTAAAAGATCTATAAGATTTTTCATAATCTGCAAAAATTGAATTAATCGTTTTTCCAATTTTCAGTAAACTTCGTTTTTTTAAATGGACTTTATATTTTTCATCGATTGGAACATCAACTCTATTTTTTGCAGATCCTGACTTAGAAGTTATTATACAACAGCCAGAAATTGCAGCTTCGCGTGGTATTCGATCTTTGCCCGGATGGTGACCCAAGTCCATGTAGACCTTACTAGTTTGCAAAAGTCGAATCATTTCTCCTCTTGTGTAGTTTATTAAGGGCAGAAAAGTAATCTGAGGATTTGCATTTATCACAAATTCATTATATTTATGGCCTTTCTTTGGGTTATAAAGAACAACTTTTTCTTTTTGCTGCTGCTTTGCTGTTTCTATATTCCTAATAAAGTCCTGATTAATGTAATCACCCACAAAAGATGAATTAATACCTTTTTTTTCTAGGAATGATGATGCGTAATGACTCTGGGTGATGTGGTAAAACTTTTTTAAAATAAAAAAAGGTAAGCGATAACCTCTGAGCAATCTTTTTATAGATATATATTCGTCATAAAAGGGCTTATTCCTTTTTTTTTGGTAATAGTTATCAACAGAAAGCCAAGAAATTATTCTTTTTGCTTTATTGAACTGTGATGCGATATTTGTATCTAATTCAGGAATAATCAATATTTCATCTATATTATCTTTGGGTAATTTAGATTCCAGTCCATAAGCTTTAAAAAAATCTTTTGCCCGGCCACCGTGGCTTTTAGGATAATAAGAAATAAAAGCATTTTCACCCGCCTGATTGATTGCATGACCTATTTGATGTAGGTTTTCAGCACCACCCGTAATTGAATCTGTGGGTGAAAAAATAAAATACTTCAATTAATATCCCTTTCTAAATAATCAGATAAATTTTTGTTATTTTTTCTATTTATTTCCCCAGTTATCATAATTTTTTTAGTGTATGTAAAAAATTCTTCTTCCTGGTCCCAATAAAAAAGTACTTTTTGAGAGTTTAGGTACTCCAATAATGCTGAATATTTTGGTGTAAACCATTTATGCCAGGCGCGGTTAATAAACATTAAGAAAGGTAGATTTTCATAAATAGCTTTTATCATAAATGTTTGAAATGGTAAATCCAAAATAAAAAGACTTTTTTTCTGAATATCTAAGGGTAATTCTGACATGAGAGTAACGGTAGAAAATTGATTGTGGCTAGTTTCTCGTGATCGCGGATGTTTTATTAATCCAAGTTTTTGATAAAACTTATCAATTAGTTCATTTCTTTTTATAATACTATTGCTATAAATATGATAAGAACCTTGAAAAAATGTTTTTAAAATTATGTTCGGTTCCAAGGCTTCAATTAAAAATATTTGATTTATTTTTCTAAATGGAATTTTACTAATTTTAAATCTATTCTGCTTTATATTAATACTACCCAATCCCCAATAAAGCATTTTATCCGAAATACTTTGATCATATTTATCAAATCTATTTTTACTATACTCCAATGTACACCCACCATGTTGGATACCTATAAACTTCAATTTTTGATTGACGAATAATAACTTAAGAAACTGTTCTTTAAATAGGTTGTCTGGTGCTCCGTAAAAAACTAATGGTATTCCTTTTATGTCAATCGGATTCATAAAAAACTTATCTGACAATGCTAATTTTAAGTTTTGGTATGTTTCTTTAAGCAAGTACACTTTTATTTCTGTTAAAAAATCTTCTTTCAGTTTATTATTCAGTGACCATTCAATCTGTTTCATTTTTTCAATTGTTATTAAGTAGAAAAGTTTATCCCATTTTTTTCTTTTACCACCCAATAAAACACCATAAGAGATAGGAATAAATGAAATTAAAAATCTGATTAAATCCTTAATTCTAACCTTTCTTTTTTGTTTAATGGTCTCAACAGGAAAATTATAATCATTTTCTGATATATTTTTATAAAGATTTGTTGAGTTAGCAGGTAGAGATATTTGATTCTTTTCTGCTATATAGAAAATATCAAGCCACCAATCCATTAAGGCACTTAATTTTCCTTCATTGGGGTAATTGTGTGTTTTTAATTTTTCTATATATATTTTTAATATGTTTTCTTTAATTGTATTGGATTCTAACATACTTGAACTAATCTAAGATATTTTGAAACTTAAGTTGAAGCTCATTGTATGGACCCAGTGGTTCCTCAATCAATTCGAAAACAGAAATATCTTCTTTTTTTAAGTGTTTGTATTTCCAATTTCTTTGGAAATTATTCTTGTGAAATCGGGCATTATTTGTTTGTCCGTCGAAGAGGATTAATGTCCCCGGTAAAAACAATGGTTCCATCATTAGCAAATCAGATGTAATAATTGTACGATCCTGATGATCCATGCTGATGCCATTAACATCGCCCTTGATACTTCTGAAACTGGGACCGTCGGAGTACACAAAATCCGGACAGATATTAGGTAACTTTTCCAGTCGCCCACAGATGCGGCCATTGAAAGTTGTCAAATATGCGGATGTTGTCAAAAATTCCACATGAGGTCTTAAATGGTCGGGCAAATTATTCTCTGTTATATCAATGTATTTTTTTTCTGTATCAACCGTATACAGAGTGAAAGGATCCACTCGTCTCAAAGTGTTTTTAATTTTATCGGCATAATCCACATGGTTCTTGTAAAGGGCATCCGCCATGACTGCGGTAGACCAGCCCACACCAAATTCCAACACAGTCATCACTTTTCTCGAACGTATAATATGATGCAATCTTACCAAATCATCGCAGTCCGGAGCAAATGGATCTTTTCCGTCAATATCGAATACAAATCCGGGCTTATACAACTTTGTTTGTACATAATTAGTCTTTAATAACTCATTAAGCTTATTTTCATGGTAATAAGCTTTGTAGTCAAATTGAAACGCATCCATTATTACTTTACCTCCATAATAATTTGAATTAATTGGCTTCTTTATACAATGAAAAAGAGATCAAACCAGAAACATAGCGGAAGAACAATTTTCTTCTGTTGAATAATTATACTTCAGCAAAAGCGTTGAATATACATTCAGTATATTCGATTTACTGGTTTTGATTGGGATCGTTCTTGGAAAGAAAGGTTTTCTAGTCAACTTCAAATGAGATATTTCCTTTTATAAATAGCTAATCAGATTATACCTTAAATAATTCATAGTTATTTCGTAGATACAATTATATTAATACTATGTTAGTTTAGTTGAAATTCAGATAAAATAGATTTTTCCTCCATATACCAGCGTGTCTCATGCACAAACTTAACTGTATTGATTTCTTCCGAAGCAATAAGATCATTGGATAATTTCTTAACCAATCGTCTTAAATCACCAAACTTTTTTGAACCAATTGGCTCTAAAATTCGACCAATGGGAATATGTGCCCAGCCTGACTGTCTTTTGGGAAGAATTGTTAAGTTCGCTTTTAAACGCTCACGAATATTAAAAATTACCCTACCTTTATCATATCCCTTTGCAATAATACATCCATCCGGATTTATTTGTATACCTTTTATACTAAATCTAAATGGAGGGTAATTTAATGTGGAAAGTTCTTTCTCTATAATTCTCATCCGAGAATCAATCCATTTTTCATTCGGCCATTTAAAAACGCAATATTCAACACCAAAGTTTGATGGCAGTACCCAATATTGAAGAATGTTATTCAATATATCTGAAATTTTATCTTGAATTGCAACTAAATTAATGCAAAACTCTTCAGTAAAAGGTAGCCCAGATAACAATGCAAATACCTCCAGTTTTTTAGGAACGGGCTTACGCAATGCTAAACTTTTATCTGTAAACAAGTCTCTAGATATGTCTAAATCATTTTGTTTAAAGTCATCATTTAGCCAAGTCTTATTACCAACATCTTCATATGACTGTCTTAAAAATATGAAATGTTCATTGTAATGGAGATTCATTATTAATTCTAATTAATTTTGACCATGTAGGCCAATTGATTTCAACATAGATAAAACATCAGCATCGTTTAACATGTTTTGATCGGATCTTAAAGGGTTTTCTAATCTGGGTAATTTTTGATATTCTTTATTGTAGGTATCCTGAATTGTATGGGGCATCATATCAATTGTATCCGGCAAAATAATATAATAGCCATCTTTAATCACGGTTCTTTGAGCTTCAACATCTGTTACTAATTCTTCATATAGCTTTTCACCGGGCTTTTGGCCTATTATTTTGTAATCGAATTTTCCATAATTACTAACTGACTTTGCTAAACTCATTATTTTACAACATCCCATGCTTGAAACATAAATTTCACCGCCAGTCATTTCATTTACCGCATGCAGACAAAGATCCAATGCTTGGTCCATAGAAATAAAAAATCTTGACATATCTTCAGATGTAATAGTCAAAGGTAAATTATTGTCTATCTGCTTTTTAAAAATATGTAAAACTGACCCATTGGTATTTAATACATTGCCAAATCTTACGCTGGCAAACCGTGTTTTGTGCTTTCCCATATAGTGATTAGCAGCGGTCATCAATCTTTCACCGAGGAGTTTGGTTGCACCCATAGTGCTAGAAGGATTTACAGCCTTATCACTACTTGTAAATACAACTCGATCAGCGTTTGCTTTTATTGCCGCGTTTATAACATTATTTACACCAAAAATATTTGTCTGCATTGCCTCAAACGGGTTGTATTCTGAAAGATAGACATGCTTAAGCGCTGCACAGTGAAAAACGACATCAACACCTTCAAAAGCCCGATTCAACCTATCATAATCCCTTACAGACCCAATAAACAGTTTCAGATTGCCTCCATATATAGGATTAAATATTTGATCGAGTTTGAATAGGCCATCTTCACTTTGATCAAATGCACACACTGTATGCCCATCAGCAAGAAGTCTTTCTACCATTTTGGATCCTATTGAACCACATGCGCCGGTAACGAGTATTCTAGATTTTTCTTTTAACATTTTTATTTTTTCCCATAATAATTAATCTAAATCATTCCATCTTATCTTTTCTCCGGCAGCAATATCACGCATTAATTTTTTACCAATAACTTTGTTCATTTCATAGGGCGATATACTTTCCGACGGACGGGGTCTTAATACATCCAAATCCGACCGTTGAAGTTGACTGCCTTTAGTTAATGGCTTTGCTGCACATATACTGCGCTGCTGTAAAATAACGGTTTCTTCTTCGTTCTCTTCAACTTTCTTTACACCATCGCCTAAAGACGCTTGCAGTTCTTTTGTCCTGTCTACCATCTCACGAAACGTACTCGGTGTCATTGAAAAGGGGTGATCAGGTCCTACACGGTCAGTTGAGTCGGTAAAATGCTTCTCAATAACTCTGGCACCTAATGCTACAGCGCCCAGTACACTTACATGGCCGGGCATATGGTCACTTAAACCGGTAATAATTCTAGGATACATTTTTCTATATGAAGAAATAACATTTAAATTGAGAGAATGGTAATTCTCCAGATCTGCAGTGTAATTTGTGTTACACTGCATTAAAACCAAATCGGATGTAATATTTAAAATAGCATCAACGGCCCTGCTTACGTCCGAGTTATCTGAAGCACCAGTCGCAAGCAAAACAGGTTTACCTTTAGCAGCTATGTATTCCACAATTTCAATCCAAGTAATATCCCCGGAACCAATTTTGTATGCAGGAACATATTGGTCAACGAAATCAACAAGATCAAAAGAGTAAGGACTTGTGAAAAACGAAATACTTGCTTTTTGACATGTTTCTTTTAATATAGCTGTCCAATCTTGATTTAGACATGCATCTTCATATGTTTCGTAAACTGATTTCTTCCATGAAGATTGATGGGATTTACTATTACCCATATTTTTAAACCCGAAATCACTAACCAATGAATCAGCCGTATAATGTTGAAACTTCACCGCATCAGCTCCTGCTTCTTTTGCCATATAGATTAATTCTCTAGCTCGATTCATATCCTTATCGAAATTTGACCCAATTTCTGCTATAAAATACACGGGGTCTTTTATACTTATTCTTTTAGTATCAATGAATATTTCCGAAGAAGGGTTTAATGTTTCCAGCATTTGGTTCTCCATGTTTTCCATAATTATTATTCTGTCAAATGTATAAGAATATTAAATTTCAATATATTTTGGGGTGAGCAACAGCAATTTTAGTTATCATTTGGTTGAGTTCGCCGTCGCGTCGAACAAGATCCATAATATTTCTTGCGTTTGGTTTTTTGATTTTTTTTATAATGTATTCTGCAACAATAACATCCTCCGGGTAATCAATGGTAAACCTTAATTCAGGATTGATGAAGCCCGGCAGCGGAAGTTTTTTTATCTTAAAATCTACCGGATGATTGTGAATGTAATAGGTTACATGTTCCTGTGTTCTTGGGTCATCCGCTCCTAGTTCAGCTGCTTTTTCCAGGGCCTTTCGCGTAACAGCTTCAACAAAGAACCCCACGGGCTTAACCATGGCATTTTCGCCAGCTTGAGTATAATAAGAACAATAATCGTCATCAGGTTTAAAGGCGCTGATTTGAGCTCCCATCAATTCGATATCAATAAATGGATTATCACTACAAATACGCAAGAACCGGTCTGAATTATATTCATAACTAGCACACAAGAACCTGTTGAGGACATCATTTACCGAACCACGGTAGCACAACAGGTTTTCATCAGAGCAAAATTCTTGGATAGGATCATCGTCACCACCAGTAGTAGTGGCAATGATGATTCGATCTATTTTCGTGATTTGCTTTAAGTGACCGATAACGTGTCCCAGTAAAGGTTTGCCATGCAGGGGCTCTAATACCTTTTTAGGGAATCTACTGGATCCTAGTCTGGCCTGAATAATGGCATCTATGGTATCAGCCAATCTCAATTTCCCTATATTATCGTCAATCCGCCATCTACTGGAATAACAGCTCCAGTAATATATTTTGAAGCTGAAGATGCCAAAAATACAGCGATACCCTTCATGTCATCGGGATATGCCATTCTTCTCATGGGCACTTTTTGAATGTATTTTTCAATAAATGATTCATCTTGATTATTGAACATTCCACCAGGGGCAATACAATTTACTCTTACATCATGCTGAGCAAAATATGAAGCTAAGTATTTTGAGAACATAATCATTCCACCTTTTGTGTAAGAATAATCAGGTTCAGTGTTCATATCTGTTCCTTCATAGATAGATTGATCCGGCGCGACAAGTCCATATATAGAAGCAATATTGATTATGCTACCACCACCGATAATTGCCATACGCCTTCCAAATGTTCTACACGTTAAAAATAGTCCTCTTGCGTTCACTTCCATTGAGCGATCCCAGGCAGCAGAATCATCATTCACAAACTTCTTCATGGGACGTTCAACTCCGCTATTGATTAAAATGTCTGGGGTTTTATAGTCACTTTCTATGGATGAGACAAGGGATTCAATATCAGATTCATCCGATTGATTCAACGCTTTGCCAAAAACATTTAGCCCCTTTTCCTTGAGGTCCTTTATTGCTTTGTCTTCGTCAGTTGCAGATGGTGATGCTATATAAACCCTAGCACCCGCTTCTGCCAATGCTTCAGCCATAGGATATCCAACTTTACCTTTACCACCGATTACAACGGCACAAAGGCCATCTAGTGATAATAATTCCTTAATATGTGTATTCATCTGATTTTATCAATTTAATATAGTTGATATATAAATTTGATAATGTTTTAATCTCTCAATGCTTTCATTCTTTTCTCAAACAAATCAATTACATCACCAATTGACATTTCCAAATAAGGGTCAATGCTTCCGTGAATTTTATCCCCAAATTGCTGTTTCAGTTTTTTTAAGTACATATAATTAAATAGGAAATCATGATGCAAATTTGAATATAACCAACCTTCAAAGAATGTCTCATGAAAGAATGTAATACCACTTGGATACCAACTATTATATGGTTTTTTACTCAATTGGAAATCATATCCTATAATTTCTATATCTTGTGGATTAATATTTGACAACAATACATTTATAGCCCTTTGTAGACCCATAGGAGAAGCAGATAAATAACCTGCATTAATTGAATACAATTTTATATTTTCTTTTTTACATTTTAGAGGATTAGGTGTGAAAACTTTAGCAAAGTCATTTTCTTTTATCCATTGAATTGATTCATTCCTAAACTTACCTATGCTCCATTGATTGTTAAGTATAACTATAATTTTTTCAGTTGGAATATCAAATACATTATTTATCGGTGGTTTATTAAAAGCTACATATTCATATTTATTAACATTAATGGTTGTACCCTCAGAAAAAGAAGGACCAATAATTAATATTTTTCCAAGTTCGCCCATTTCCTTTTTCTTAAGATTAAAATTGTTTTTGTATCTTCTATTTTTAAGATAAACAATGTCTTCTTTATTTAAGTTTATTAAGTCAATTAGTTCTTCATTGATAATTATATCTAAATAGTTTGAAGCAAGTCTTTTGTTGTCATTTTCAGTTTTTATCTCCAAATTAATTGCTTGTTCAATTTTATACTTATAGGCTCTTAAAAGGTCAGATTTTAAAAAATAGTATTTATAGGCTAGCTTGTGGTATTTATTGTACAATTTTCTAGAATTACTAAAAAGAATATAAAGAAATTCATATATAATTAAAGCGAACCGACCCTTTAATATTGTTTCAAACATTTTTATTATATTGTTCCTCAAAATAGATATTAGTTAAATATATTATTTATTTACTTTTTTAGTACCATATTTACTCCAGAACAAATCTTATTTTTGTCAAAACACGATTGTAAATCATCAATTATATCACCGAAATACTCGGTCGATAAATTTACTGATTCGTTTGAATTCATTAGCACTCTTAAATGTCTAAATAAGTCAACCATATCAGTTCCAAACCACTATTCGCCTATCTTGGATAATTCAAATTCTTCACAGAGAAAATCGATTGATGATTCTGTATATAGATGAGTGTGACCTGTGTTCAACTGTCTTGGGAAAACTGTTGGATGAATACTTTCAAGAAGAGCACTAAAACTGAAAAGGGGTACCTGAAGGTATAAATATTTTGAGGCAGATTTTTTAAATGCTTCAAGAGCTCCAATAGGATCGTTTAAATGTTCCAATACACCAACAAGAGATAATACTTTTGATTTTGAGTTTAAAATATATGTATTGATTTCATCAATATTAATTTGTTCTAATATATTTGAATTCATCATACTGTTACCAAGATTAATCAATTGTTTATTTGTATCAAACCCAACCGATGAAATGGCATAATCTTCAAGTGCTTTAACAAAATGCCCTCCTCCACAACCGATGTCTGTTACATCAAAATCCTCAATATTGTCAATAGATTTTAAACATTCTATTAAAAATTCAGCTTTAGGTTTGTATATATCCTCTACCCTATCGGTATAATTATTTTTATAATTAATTGCATAGTCTTGACCATCATTTTCGGAATAAAGTTGACTCGAAAACTCGAAGGTGTCTTCATGAAGGCCGTTTAAATGACCACATTTTACACAAATAGAATAGGGTATACTGTGAATTGTTAAATGATTATTTTTAATAGGCGCTGAACATGTTTTGCACTTTTTTCTTTTAGGCTGTTCCAAATAGAAAGCATTTACTTTTTTGACATTCTCCAATAATCGATCATTCTCTTTAAAAAATGATTCTTTATTTTTTATTACAGCAAAACTTGGCTTTGAAAATTTTATTATTTGTTTTTTCATGATAGTTTTGAAAAGTGTTTTGATAATATTAATGCAGCATGATTATATGCAATTTCTTGCGCTTCTTTTGTCATACCACCAATATGCGGTGTAATAGTTACCCGGTCACTATTTAAAG
The DNA here is from genome assembly GCA_013203805.1 of Bacteroidota bacterium. GTDB lineage: Bacteria > Bacteroidota > Bacteroidia > Bacteroidales > F082. Next base: position 16,002 of record JABMPH010000016.1, read on the forward strand.
CATATTTAAACAGAGGGCTTTCTGTTCTATTTCGAATTTCATCTGCTAAAACATCTGTAGCAATAGTGGCTTTTTTATTTGCACTTAAAAAGTTTACCAAATCTTTTTCTACAATTATATCCCCCCTGGAAGTGTTAACCAACAACACATCCTTTTTCATTTTATTGAACCAATTAATGTTTACCATATTTTTTGTTTCTTCACTGACATGAACATGAAAAGATATGATATCTGATTCTGAAAGCAACTCATCAATATTATTGACTAGTTTTATTTTATTGTTATTTATTTTTTTATAGGGATCATATACTTTTACTTTAGATCCGAAAGCTAAACAATATTTTGAATACAAAGACCCAAGCCGACCATAACCCACGACCCCAATCGTTAAGCCGTCCATCTGTCGCCCAATAAATTTTTCATAATCCCAATTACCACTTAATACGTCTTCATTACTAGTTATCACATTTCTCAGGCTTGTCATTGTCAGCGCGAAAGCATGTTCAGCTGTTGAGCTAATTTTGTTAATTATATCTCTTTCTTCAGTAAGTGATAAAACACTAATGCCTTTCATTTTAGCATAGTCCATATCAATATGGTTTGTACCAGTAGAAGCAGTACAAACCACTTTTAGTTTTTTCCCCGCATCAATCAAATCTTTACCAATATAAATTTTAGTTTTGTTTGGATTTGTATAGAGAGCATCGTATTCAAATATTATGGATAAAACTTCATCAATTGAGGGATCGTTTATATATGTCACATCTGCAATAGTTTCCAATTTTACACATACGCCCTGTATGTGTTTAACAGGTGTAATCACTAACAATCTAGGTTTCATACAATATCATTTTCTTCCATTAATTTTTCAGCCACAAGAAAGTCAATTTCAGTATCTACGTTCACAGCCCGTTCTGGTGGCAATATATGTGGCCTGCTTTCTTTCGTACCATATCGACGATTATGTAATATTAATTCGTCACGTTTAGTAGCATAAATAGATCCGCTTCGAATATAGGCATCAGGTTTCAAGTCCTGCCTTCGTGTTTCAGGTATTTCCAGCAGACAAAAGTCAACAATTCGGTCATCAACAATTTTTTTAATTCGTATAGGATGGTGATCTTCCAATTTATGTACTGCAATGACCGAATCGGCTTTTGTATTAATTAACTTATCAATACAATCATCAATGTCATCAACTGTTTTTAAAGGATTTGTGCACATTAATTCAATAATAAAATCATATTTAATACCTTCTTCTTTTTCAACAAACATTACAGCATGTTTAATAGCATCCGCTGAACTGGCTGTATCAGTCGCAAACTCTTTTGGTCTTAAGAAAGGCACCTCTGCACCATATTTTTGCGAAACTTTCATTATTTCTTGACTATCGGTTGAAACAATATAACGAGTAATATATTTACTTTTTAGCGCTTCAGATATTGTATAAGCAATTAAAGGTTTTCCACCAATAAGCTTTATATTTTTTTGGGGAATAGATTTAGACCCTCCACGGGCAAGTGTGATTCCAAGAATTTTGAGATTACTAGTTTTCATAAAATATTATAATTATATTTTCGGGATACGCAGAGCATATTTAGGATTTGTGATTTTCAAAATACCAACTTTCCCACTTACCATTAATCCAGTACGAATAGCCCATGAAGCCGTCAGACAACCAAGACCGTATAATGCCTTATAAAGAGGATCTCTTTTTTTCCGAGATTCAAGAGATGAGTCGGTCTGCATGTACACATCATCTGCATTTTGATACCAGTAATGGCCATAATCAATTAAACCTGGAAATACAGTGTCGCAACCTTTATACTGAGCATCTTTTATTAATTCATCAAAAACCCCTTTAGGGCGATTGAGATAATCATGATTTACATACAAAATACTATCAGGAAAATCACTCTGAGCTTCAATCTCTTCTAAGGTAGACTTCATCAATTCTTCTAGCCCAACAAAATCTGCTTTTTTTATTAACTTCCTATTAAGCCACTTAATTCCAGTCGAGTCCGCAAGCAGTTGTTCTTCTGTAACGCAATATATTGATTTAATGTAACGTGAAATTTTTAGGTCATTAACAGTTTTTTCAAAACACTGAAATTGAACAGTATCTTTTGAAATATTACCAATAATTGGAATGACTGCTGCAACATTTAGCGCATCCGGTTTCATTGATTGCGGTAGCCCATTTAGCGAGTTTGCATCAACATCTTCAAGAATGGAGACTACACCTTGTAATCTCTCTTTTGTATTCCCTTGATGAAGGCCATGGTGATGATAAACTGCTGCCTCCGGTTCATAAATGATTTTGTATCCGGCTTCTATAACTTGTTTGCCCCATATCCGATCTTCAATATTTGTGGCATTCTCATCAAATGGAAATTTTTCCCAGACTGATCGTGGTATCATACTATTGGCATTATGAAAAAAATAATCCTTTTTCTGAATTCGCTTATCCAACCCAAAAACCATAAGGAGATCCCGCTTGTCTATGGAATCTGTAAAACTCAAAGGCAACTGTCGACCGTAGACCCCCGCTATTTCCAAATTATCTTGAAAATTACTCAACAATTTTTCTAACCAGTCATCTTTTCCAGGAACACAATGAGCAGAAATACAAACTAGGTAATCGCCGGTTGATGACCTAATACCATCATTTAATGCTTTTCCTGGTAAAAATTTATTGATATTTATAAATTTTTGTACTGGGTATCGTTTTGCAACTTCAATAGTATGATCTGTACTTTCATTATCAACAATAATAACTTCAACTTCGGCGTCTATTTTCTGGCTATATATGGAATCAAGACAATACCCTACCCATTTTTCCTCATTTTTTGTACGTATAATAATCGAAATTTTTAATCTTAAAGAGTCATCCATTCTTGCTCCATCGGCCTCTGTAATTATTATACGTATCCAATTCACAATTTTGTAAATCAAGCCCATGGTTAATATTCATTTTCACGTAGTTATTTCGAAAATTTGAAATAGATTTTAATTGTGCTGGAAGTATCGCGAATTTGTTGTCTCTACCAGGCAAATTCTGATCTATTGTAAAATGCTTTTCCACATAGCTAGCTCCATGGCATATTGCAGCAATCGCATCATCAATACCGGGGAAATGACCACTGTAACCAACCAATTTTGTAAGTTTTTTTAGTTCCTCCATACGCGGGAGATTAACTTTCTCTGATGGGCAGGGATATGTTGCTACACATTGCATGAATACTAACTTATCCCCATCAATAGCCTTGGCTACCGCTTTAATTTCTTTCCATTTTGCAGCTCCGGTTGAAACTAAAATAATCTCAAAAGTATTAGCTGCAGCACTTATTAAATCTAAATTGTAAACTTCATGACTAGGAATCTTGATCATTTTCATATCTAAGCTGTCAAGAAATTCAAGGTCATTGATATCGAAAATGGATGTTAAGAACTTCACTGATTTTTCTTCGCATACTCTTTTTAAAAATATATGATCTTCATGTGATAACTGTGCTTTTTTATATATCTCCCTGCGGCCATCAGTGTCCCATCCACCCCGCTTTAGTCTCTCCTCAGACCATGTTTGAAACTTACAGATATCTGCACCGCTAGCTGCAGCACTGATAATCATTTCTTTCGCAAGATTCATGTCGCCCATATGGTTCCAGCCAATTTCAGCAATAATTTTAACCATTATTTTAATCCTACCTTAATTTTATTTATCATGATTCTAATAATCATATTAATATAATTATTGAACTCTTTTCTGGTCATTGCAACTATTCTTGGGTAAAACTTTATAAGCATTAATACCAATACGGAATAAATAATTCCAGTAATAAAAAAATTGATCAATATATCATTAATAATAAATGCAGTAAAATATTTTGAAGAATTTGCAAGAATTGATAAGGAAGTTATAACAAATATCTGATGTCCAAAAAACTTTAGAAATGATAGCTTAAGAAATCTTGTATTAATCCACAAATAAATATTAACTGAAATGAATTGTATTAATACCATTTTAATAGCAAGCCCTTCCGCCCCTAATCCAAACCCAAAAAACTCAACTGGTGTCATTAGTAAAAGGGATATAAAAAATCCTATAACACCTGTGCTTACTCCGATATTCCTAATGATAAAAGTTCGCTCAGTCGCTAAGAAAACCGCCCCTCCGAGTTGTCCATATGATTGATGAACAGGATAAAAAGCCATTATTGCAATAACCACGCTGGCATTTTTATATACTAAACCACCAATGATAAAACTAATTGCTTCCGCATTAAATGATATAAATACAGCAAGGTAGGCAGCAACGAAAAAAAACAAAGGTATGTATTTTATGAATAGACGCCTAATCTCTTTCCTATTACCATCTTTATAACTCAAGGACATTTCTCTGAGTAACAATGTAGACATGGATGAAGTAAATAAAAATATTAGCCCGCTTATTTTAAAAGCAAGCGTGTAATATCCTTGTTCCACTGATCCAGAAAATTTCTGTAATAGCCAACGATCTGCAATAACTACGATATATACAACCAGTGCATTAAAAAAAAGGGGGTGGGAATAGTGATAGAATTCTTTTATGTACCCGTACACTTCTTCTTTTGCCAAATGCAAATGCTTAGTCAAATATATATTATGTTTATGCAAAATCCTCAAACCAGCAATTATTACAAAAAACAATAAAAAATAGTTCAGTAAAAAATATGAACCTAGAGTTAATACATTCGTCAAATACAATACAAGAATCAAGCCTGTAGCAAGAAAACTTTGTATAATAAATGCAATCTCAAGTTTGAATGTATATCCATAGGCATCATTTGTACTACGGATAACATCTGATATATAGTTTAAAACTGCAAATAAAGCTGCGGCAAAAATAAAATATCCATTTTGACCAGGCCAAATTATATCCTGAAAACCGACTTTTATTGCACCAATCGTACAAATAAAAACGATAAATATTACTATAGCAACGTAGTAGGCATAAAATCCAATTAACTTTTTTTCATTTTGTCTTTTTGATAGTTTTGTATAATAGGCTGCAGGTATTCCAAATTTTAAAAATTTCATTGTACGCATGAAAAAACTCGTCAGAAATCCAAAGTTACCGTAAGCTACCGGCCCTAAAGATCTTGGTGCCATACCAAGCGTAACAAAGCCAAGACCAAACTGGACAAGTTTACTGGTAAGCTTAGATGCGTAACGTTTTTTTAGGGAGTCTTGGGACATATTAATGTTTTAAAGGATGTGTGTCTTATAAAAGAGTTAAGATTACATGTAAAGATTTGTATGCAGTTTGATTCTGGTCTCCATCTGTGATATTAAATTAGACTCTAACATATTGTATTTTATAGTTTTTAGAGCAAAGCAATCAGGTATCCCCCTATAATTATTGTATATATATTAATTATTCCTTATCACATAGTACTTTCAATAATACTGATTGTGTCATACAGTTTTTGCTCATCAACCACTAATCATTTCCATCTAAAATCCAATATCCATCCTCAAATATTATAATATATAATCAGCATTTTAAGCGGTGAAACAATAATGATCCTATATCGGTTGAACATATAATTAAGAATGATCCCCATAATAATGGTAATACTGATAGTAGTAATAATAAGACTCATAACTATTCTTCGACGTTACCCTCCCGATTTTATCGGGATTTCGCACCCGTCCCTGAGGCGGGGTCTCAACATTTAGCATCCATCATTACTAGCTGTATCATTGGGACTAAAACGAATAGGATTATAAAATCTAGCGCTATCGTAATTGGCTGAAGTTCGGTTGCACCGTAAACTTTCTTTAATTTTCCGTATAAAATTCCGAATTGTCGTTCACTGCTGAAATAGCCGATGCTTTTCAACCGTAACTGGAGCGTCTGATAACTGACCCTGAAATAGCTTTTGATTTGCA
>JABMPH010000151.1 GCA_013203805.1 Bacteroidota bacterium
ACTTTTCGACTTTCTCACCAAACCCTAAATAGGGGGTAGTCTAGCATCCCGTATTTTCCACTCATAACAAGTCTAAGTAGTATAATATAAGCCATTTATGCTAAGAAGAATAAGTTTTTAAAGTATTGACACCTTCTTAGATAGAATGGGAAAAAGAAACTAACTATATTAATTATTTAGTATTATTGTTATCAATACCTTGTTGTAAAGAAGTGAAGTCTGGTTGTTTGAAGTGCCCTTTTTGCATTTTAACGGTTTGAAATGTATGTAAACCAACCATTTAAAGATACTGGAACCTAGCACTGTTTTTTGACTAGTTGCAAAGTAGTTGAATCTAATTTTGTCAATATTGACTAAATTGAAATAGAATCAGATTTGATTTAAATTTGCATACCGCTTAGAGTCCTATTTATTAGGCACCGTTGTTATTATCTTGTTTGAAGATCAATTTAGTTACAATTATTTCCAGAAAGATTTGTCGTAATGAAATTAAAAATACGATACGTCGAAATAGTCGGATTTTACTTTATTGAGATAATTTCTAAGTAAAGTGATCTTTTTCTTTAAGAATGACATGGCTTTATGGATCATTGTTTTACCATTCTTTTGCAAGTAATCTACTCCATTCAATAGACCTAATATAATTAATAGTAATCCAATAATAACAAGAAGAAATTCAAGTCCGCCATTAGCATTTCCAGTTCCTGCAAACGATTTAAATGATACTCCTAAAAGCAGGGCTATCATTATTAACATTTCTTTTTTCATTGGAGATGAGTTTTTTATTATGAGATAAAGATACTAATATTTAAGTTTATTCCAATTAGTTAGTATATAATAGTCCTGTGTAGTATCTGAGTGGAAAAACCGGAGCCAATGACCACCTGAAACCTGAATAGATTGACCATCAGTCTAGGTTAGCTTTGACTATTAGATTCCGGAATATTATGGATTAGTAACTATTTGTTTTCCTGCGATATATATTATTTTACAATTTTTATCACCCTACACAATGCATTGGTGGTTACTCAAACCCGAATGGGGTGGTCAGTGTGGCTGGATTTTGCACTAATGAAGCCGACTTACAAAATATGGTTGCAAATTTTATATTGGATGCAATTTGGTTTTTGTGAAAAAATGATTTACACTATGCAATAAAGTAACAAATTCATTACTACACTACATACTAAAAGATCCGGTAACATTCAACGTAGCTTTATTATAATAGCCAACAGTTGTTACATTAAAAGTGCCTTTAATTGTAGTGCTGCTAATTTCGGTAATAGTTATTGTGCCCTGTTCGGATTTATAAAATTCATTTTCATCCCCGTGGACATTTAATTCAACATAACCCTGATCAATTGAACTGATATTATAAGTTCCAGGACCATCAATTGGGTTTACCGATATTAAACAGGTATAGATTGGGTCTCCATCCTGTCGGCATAATAAACTTAACGATTCACCCGAAACATAATCGTAACTTACCAAAGCATTAAAACAATATGTGCTGGTTATTTTTCCAGTGGAAGAAGCACTTACAAAACCATCGCATGTTACTGGTGTTTCTGGTTCATCCTTTTTACAGGTCGTGCTCAATAAAGTTGTTAAGCCAAATGTTATGGCTACAATAAAAATTAATTTTTTCATTTTCATGACTTTCATTGTTATTTATAATAATGCATAAAAATAAAACAGGAAATAGTTGTGGTCAAGCGATAATAAGGATTAGCAGTCAATTTTTGAATATTCGATATTAAGTAATTATTATTCGCTGAATTATAACCACGAAGAAAGTCACTCAAAATTTGTTTTAACTAACTATCGGAAACTCTGATGCTTTAGCCAAACTATTCATATCAATGGCTGTAGCGATATTATTCGTTTCGCAAAAACTCAGGAAACTCTGTAATGGCAAGTTCCCGACAAGTTCTTTTCCTGTTTGTGGGCAACCGCCTAATCCGTTGATAACGGTATCAAATCTTCTTACCCCCGCCTTGTAGGCTGCATCAACTTTTTCCATTCGTTGATAATCTGTTGAATGCAGGTGTAATCCAAACTCAACATCGGGGAATTTTGATATTAAACTTCTGAATACTTTATATATAATATCAGGAGTTGCTTCTCCAAGTATATCAGAAAGAGGGAAAATATTTAAACCTTTTTCAATCAGCCTACTTACCCAATCAATAAGTAATTCAATACTCCAGTCATCACCATAAGCTTCTCCAAATGCCATCGATAAATAAACGATTAACTGCTTATTATTGTTAACACACATGGCCTGAAGCTGATCAATTGTATGCTCAGCCTGATCCAGTGACTGATTAATATTTTTCTTTAAAAAACTTGGTGATGTTGAAAATGGGAAAAATACCTGATCAATCTGCTGAAACGTCATTGCCTGTCTGCCACCACTTTCAGTGGCAACAAGTACGGCAATCTTTGATTTAGTATTTGCATAATCCAATCCCTCAATTACTTCAGCAGTATCTGCCATCTGAGGGATTACTTTAGGTGATACAAAACTTCCAACTTCAACTGTATGAAAACCACACTTCAATAACAGGTTTATATATTCAATCTTCTTTTTAGTGTCGATTGGATGTGATAAACCCTGAAATCCATCGCGTGGTGTTTCAACAATACTAACCACAATTAAAGTATTTGGTTACCAAATCCATAACTTTGTCGTCATCATTTTGGATTCGTGAAATTAACCCCTCATCGTTACGGCTTTTCAGCAATTTAACAAGTAGATTTATTACACTATCAGGAAATACATCATACTTTGTGTAATATTTCCGCTGCTCTTCAAGTCGTTGAGCCGACTCAACACATGATGTTGGTAATTGAGCAAGTGACTCTTGTTTCTTTTTATTTTCCTCATCGAAGATGTTTATATCAACATAGGTTTTTCTTGCAATTTCCAGTGGATTTTTAATCTCAAAACCATGGCGGGCAGCTACTGTAATACCGGCTAATAATAAATATATATCAGCCGAACCATCGGGACTACGAACCTCAACAGTTTGCTTATTTGAGAAATCTACTATATCTCCACTTTCCTGTGGATTAACCTTATGAATCATATTTACCGGAGTTGTCCATCCCAAAGGAACTCTAACTAATACCGACCTGTTTCGATCGCCCCAACATATATTTGTGGGAGCTTCCTGATGAGGAACCAATCGGAAATATGATGTTGGATTTATGTTTCCAAAGGCAGTTATTGAAGGTGCCAATTCCATGTAACCTGCAATTGCAGTTTTAGCAATATCACTAAGCTTACCCTTAACAGTCATCATATTCTTACCTTTTTCCATAACTCGTGTATGAATATGCAAACCACTACCAGCTTTACCTACAGTAATTTTTGGCGCAAAAGTAACAGTAACCCCGTATTGCGAAGCCAGAGTGCGAATTATCCATTTTGCTTTTACAAGCTGATCAGCCGCATCTTCAACGCAAGTTGGTAAGAATTCAATTTCATTTTGCTCATAAACCACTCCATCTTTTGAGAAGTTTCCAACTTCAGAATGGCCATATTTAATCATACCACCTGATTCGGCAATAAGCTTCATTGCTTCCGTTCGGAAACTACCCCATTTTGAGAAAGGTGATGATTCGTGATAACCTTTTTGATCATCGGCTTTAAAAAGCCCATCATCCTCACTAATAATGTAATACTCCAATTCACCCATAGCTTCAAACTCAAAACCGGTAACATCCATAAATGACTGGTGAGCTTTTTTAAGAATATTTTCGGGTGCACCTGCAAGTGGTTCACCATTTCTATCATAATATGAACAAAGAATATCCAATGTAGGAATCTCTGAGAAAGGATTTAAAAATGCAGTTTTATACCTTGGGATAACGTATAGATCACTAGACCCGGCTTCAACAAATGGTAATAAACTTGATCCATCTACTCGTTCACCGGCAGTAAGTATATTATCCAGATGCTCACGACCTCCAATAATGAAGTTTAAAGTCTTAAGTCGTCCATCCCAACCAACATATCTGAAATTAATCATTTCGATATCGTTATCTTCAATAAACTTTATCAAATCGGCTTTTGTAAGTTGATCGGCAGGCTTATTCAAATACTGAACAACCGGATTGGGATTCATTGAAATATGTTCGTTCATACGTCTAAAATTTGGGATGCAAACATAGGAAATATTAGACTATTAATAGTGCTGTTTTATATTTTTCATGAAGTATTAACTTCACAAGAAAAAATACAATCACTTTTTTTATTCGCCCCTCACATCCACCTGTCAAGATTAAAATTATTATGACAACAATGTTATAAGATTCCTCCGCTTCGTAATTGTTCATTCTTCAAAATTACTTTGGTCGGAATGACACATTATGGATTTAATGAAGCAAAACTGTTTTATAGGTACTCCCAATTGGTAATTCAATATCCTTAATAAAAACCATATTGCCGATCACCTTAGTAATTTTTAATTTATTTACAATGTATGATTTATGTATTCGGCAAAATATTGAATCAGGTAACTGACCTACCATATATTGCATAGTTTGTCGGGTAACATAAGTTTTTTCAATTGTGTAAATTTTTAGATAATTACCATAAGCTTCCACATACAATATATTTTCAGGTAGTATGGCATGAGTAGTATGATCTTCCTTAATGAATATAGGTTTACTTAAATTGCTATCTTTATGTTCAGATTCTGCTTTTATGGAATACATATCAACCACCTTATTCACAGCTTTAATAAACCGCTCAAACTTAATCGGTTTAAGTAAATAATCGACAACTCCATATTCATAGCTCTCAAGTGCGTACTCAGAATAAGCCGTAGTAAGAATTACATTGGGAGGATTATGCAGAGTTCTCAACATTTCAAGACCGTTCAACTCGGGCATATTTAAATCCAGGAATATGAGATCAATCGGGTTATTATGAAGAAACGAAATGGCTTCCATGGCATGATCACATTTACCAATTAATTTCAAAGTCGGGATACTTTCGATATACTTTTCAATTACATCTTGTGCTAGCACTTCATCATCTACAATCAGGCATCTTATTTCCATTGTTGATTATATTTAAGGCTTTTATTAATACTGATTCCTGTATCTACTATGATCATTCTTAAATCATTAAGCTTATATTTCAATTTCCAACAGTACAATAAATCTATTATCAATATTATTAATATTTATCTTATGTTTTCCGGGGTAAAGCAAGTGTAGCCTTTTCTTAACATTATCAATTCCGGTTCCCGTCCTGCTATTCGATGAACTATTACGAATTTGTTTAACATTATTGCTGGTGGTAAGTATAACCTTACTTTCAATGAGTTCCACATGTATATCAATTATGTTATCCTTTGTAATTACTCCAATACCATGCTTAAAACAGTTTTCAACAAAAGGAATTAACAGTAATGGAGAAATAATTTTACCACTTAAGTCACCATTAAAACTTGAGTTTACAATTGCCTTTTTTCCCAGTCTGATTGTTTCCAAATCGATGTAATTTTGCAAAAAATCAAATTCGTTTTTCACAAGCACTTTTCGCTTTTTGGAACTCTCTAGAAGGTATCGCATCAAATCAGACAACTTCATAACTGCATCAGCACTCAAATCTGATTTACTGAGAATTAACGAATAAATACTATTTAGTGAATTGAATAGGAAATGTGGATTAACCTGCGACTTAAGCAAATTTAACTCAGCCTGCGATTGCTTGGCTTCCATATCCTTAAGTTCCATTTCAGCTTTGATTCGCTTTTCTTCTTCTTCTTTAATCCTGATTCTCTGTTGAGTTCCTATTCTAAAATACCTGGCGCCAGTATATAAAATCATCATAAAAAGTATGGTGCCATAGTTTTCAGCACTCCCCGATGAATCAAAAAATTGCTGAAATTCGCCTATGATAGTTCCAAAAAAAACAACAAGAAATGTAGTGCTCAATAGGTAAAGGATATAACGTTTTCGAATTATGAAATAATCGAAAATAAAATCATGAATATATACCGGAATTATCAAAGGAAAAACCACCAATGTAGATATCTTAAACGAAATTGATGTGGTTTCAAATCTCATAATGGAAAACGCAAAGATCAACCACAAAAACAGCCAAAATCCGATATTGAATATGATTTTTTTTGTCACTCTTTTTTTTGTTATATGTTTATTAGGCAAAACTAATAACATCTCATCTTAACATATTACCGCTATTATAACCCAATCCTTTGCAAAGGAAATAGTTAATTCAATAATTTATGTGATAAAAACGGTTCATCACATAATCCCATTGTTCATCACATAATTATGCAATTCATCACATATATTTCCAAAAATACGCTAATCTCTACAATTTTGCATCATTAAAATATTATGTTGAAATCGCTCAAATCAATAAAATAATTATTATGAACCTTACAATAAACAACTTGTCGAAAACATATTCAAATGGTGTACAGGCACTTAATGATGTATCATTAACAATACCCAACGGATTATTTGGATTACTTGGGCCCAACGGTGCAGGTAAATCAACTTTAATGCGCACTATTGCCACATTACAAGAACCAAACAATGGCGAGATATGGTTGGACAACCTAAACATATTGGAACAAAAACAGGAGTTGAAACAAATATTGGGATACCTGCCTCAGGAGTTTGGTTTTTATCCAAAAGATCGTGCAATTAACCAACTCGATCAGCTTTGTATGTTAAAAGGTATAAATAACAAGTTGGAGCGCAAGCAAATGGTTGAGTATATATTGAAGAAGGTAAACCTTTGGGAAGCACGCAAACAAAAACTCGGAACATTTTCAGGTGGAATGAAACAACGATTCGGTATTGCACAGGCACTTCTGGGAAACCCAAAACTCATTATAGTTGATGAACCAACTGCCGGACTTGATCCATATGAACGAAGGCGATTTCATAACCTGCTTGCCGAAATCGGGAAAGAAATAATTGTTATTCTAAGCACACATATTGTTGATGATGTAAGTAACTTATGCACCAACATGGCTATCATTGACAGAGGCACAATCCTAATTCAAACCGATCCAGGCGAAATAATAAAGGAGTTTGATGGAAAAATTTGGGAAAAAGATATTACCGGGATAAACATGGTAGCATTTGAAAAAGAATATCGTGTGATTTCTACAAGACTATTTGCCGGTAAGAATTTCGTTAGAATATATAGCGAAACCAATCCCAATGAAGATTTTCGTCCTGTAGAATCAATTTTAGAGGATGTATATTTCTATACTTTGTCAAATCAATCTTAGGTGGGTAATATGAATTTTGGATATAGGGTGTAGAGGTATAAGGATATAAGGGTATAGGGTATAAGGGTATAGGATATAAAAGAATAAGGGGGGGGTATTATGATAAAAGTTTTAAATATTAATTATTTGATATTGACGGTTCAACTCTACTTTCCTTACATAGTCTCCTTAAGGCCAACCCCTTATATCCCCTATTCCCCCTATACCCCTTTCTACTCACATTATTCTCAGTTACAATTAAATATTCATCACCAAATTAATTCATCGAATAATACTCAACTTTAACAAGAAACAACATGTTCTACAACATATTCATACTCGAATTAAAAAAGAATCTCAAAAGCCCAGCTTTTTATATATTTTTTCTTGTGTATTTCATAGCTACCTTAATTTTTACACTTACAACCGATCCATACTCTCAATTTATGGGATTAGCCCATGGTAAAGAGTGGCATAATACACCAATTATCATAGCGCAGATGTTAGCTCGTTTGGGTATAATCGGTTTATTATTTACCATGGTGATAGTTGGAAGATCAGTAGTTAAAGATTTTGAGAACAACATACAAGAGCTAATTTTTACCCGGCCCATCAGTAAATTTGAATACTTAGGTGGTAGATTTTTTGGCAGTTTTCTGGCAAATCTCCTACTATTTGTTGGTATTATTTTGGCATTTGAAATTGGTATATTATTTCTTGATGAGCAATATTCAGGTCCCTATCAATTTGGCAGTTATCTACTTCCTGTTTTGCTAATAGTAATCCCAAACCTGTTATTAATGGGAGGAGTACTATTTGCCTTAGCTACTCTAACTCGCAAAATGACAGCAACATATCTGGCGGGTATAGCATTTTTAGCCATTTATGCTATTATCGGAGTAATGCTTCATCGTATGGATAATGAATCATTAAAGATACTAATCGATCCATTTGGGATAACTTATCTAACAATTTACTCGCAATACTGGACAGTGGCTGATATGAACAACCTTCTATTACCAGTTAGTTCAATATTATGGGTAAACAGATTTATATGGCTAACCATTAGTACTATCCTTTTGATTTACACCTATCGAAAATTTGAATTTGTTGCCTTTTTAGAGAAGAAAAGAAAAAAATTTATTGTTAAGTCAGAAAGCACAGAAATTATTGACTACAACATGAAAGCACCAAAGATCACTTTTAGCACCAATAAACTATTCACATTTTCACAATGCTTTACAATTTCGTGGAGAGATACAAAGAAAATAATTCTACATCCTGCCTTTATAATTTTAACGATATTAGCTTTATCTGAAATAATTTCAAATTTCGTTGGTTCACTTGGTAGTCAAACAGGCCATAGTTATCCATTTACATCATGGTTTATAAGGCAAACTGTGCATATTTGGATATATATGCTTCCCATGACAATCTTCTTTGGCGGAATGCTGGTTTGGAAAGAAAAGGATAATCGAACTGATGAAATTATAAATACATTGCCGATCCCCAACTGGTTTAATTATGTCAATAAATTAATGACATTAACAGGTATTTACATTCTCTATCTTGGACTAACAATGCTTGCCGGAATTGCAACTCAAATTTTTCTGTTTAATTTTACTGACATTGAAATTGGACTATACTTAAAAAGCCTCTTTGGTGTGGATTTCTTTATTTTTCTACATATGGCGATAATTGTCCTCTTTATTCAAAATCTAAGTCCTAATAAATATGTTGGATTTTTCTGGTGCGCCTTATTTTTTGTAGCCGATCTACTCATTTTTGGAGTATTTGAATTTGATAACATCCTATTTCGTTATGGACGGGTTCCTGACTTCATTTATTCGAATATGAATGGATTTGGGCATTTTGGACAAAGTATTTTGTGGTATAATATATATTGGCTCTTTCCTGGTGGAATAATTGCCTGGATAACAATATTGCTTTGGCGCAGATCAAACGAAAACTCGATCTTAATAAGACTAAAGTATGCAATTGCTACAATTACCCGGAATCAAATAAGTGGGTTATCTATTTTGTTAATTATGTTCCTCATAACCGGAATATATATTGGATATAATAAATACGTCATAAACCCATATATTTCGGAGCACGATGAAAAGATGATGTCTGCCGATTACGAGAAAAAGTTCTGCAAATATTCTGACGTACTTCAACCCACAATTCTTGATATCAACCTGAAAGTTGACTTGTTTCCATCCACCAGAACAGCAAATATTGATGGCGAATATGTTCTTTACAATTGGCATGATGAATCAATAAAAGAATTATACATCAACCTAAATGACTGGAATCTAAGTAATCTTAAGCCCATTGAATTCAACCGATCATTCACAAAGAAACTGCATTCTTATGAATTTGGATTCAGAATTATTGTACTTGACATCCCAATGCAACCGGGCGATACTATTATTATGAACTTTAATTTTGATATTATTGCTCACGGTTTTACGGAGAACCAACCTAGAAATGAAATTGTTGAAAATGGAACCTGCCTGGCATTAACCAGCTTTTCATCAGAATATTTCCCTAATATCGGATATAATTCTAATTGTGAATTGATGAAAGATCAGGATAGGGAGGAATTTGATTTGCCAAAAAAACCAGATGCACCTTTATCCGCCAATGCCGACAGAAGTAAATCAATAGTTGAGATTTGCCGTCCTAATTACGAAGCAGTTATAAGCACATCCATCGACCAGACCGTAATATCAGGCGGGCACTTACTAAATCAGTGGACAGAGAATAACCGGAATTACTTTCATTTTAAAACCGATACTATCATCGAAAATGAGATACCTATTCTATCGGGGAGATACGGTGTTGCACGGGAACAATACAATGGAGTAAATATTGAAGTTTATTATCATCCAAAGCACAATTATAATATTCCCAGAATACTTGATGGTTTAAAAGATTCCTATGATTATGGAAATAAATATTTTTCCTTATATCCATACCGGGATCTGAGAGTTGTGGAGATACCAGCCTATATGTCAGAAGGTGGTGCCCGACATTTTCCAACAACATTTATCTGGAAAGAAACTGCTGGATTTGTTACCCGATATGAAGAGGATGACATTGATATTGTTTACGGTATTGCCGCTCATGAAAATGCCCATCACTGGTGGGCTGGAATAGTTACCCCGGCATATGCTGAAGGTGCCTTTATGCTTACCGAAACTTTGTGTCAGTATGTGATGGAACGTCTGATTGAAAAGAAATTCGGCGATAAAATTGGCCGGGATTATCGTAAACGTGAAATGTCATACTACCTCCGTCATCGCAAAAAAGATATCGAAGGAGAAAAACCATTGGCACAATCATCTGTACAACAGTCGTATATTGGATACAAAAAAAGTACAGTAGCGATGTATGCATTACAAAATTATATTGGTGAAGATTCGGTTGGAAAAGCCCTGGGTAGGATTGTAGAAAAATATGGTTATCGCATAGACACATTTGCTATGGCATCCGACCTTGTAAATGAGTTTTACAAAGTAACACACGATAGTCTGAAATATCTGGTTAATGATCTTTTCAATAAGATTACCTTGTATGAAAACAAGATAGTAGGTGCGAAATATCAACAAATAGATGACTATTCATATCTAGTTAATCTTGATATTAAGACTGCAAAATTTTATGCCGACAGTTTTGGAAACCAAACTAAAGCTCCTCTTGCAGATTATATTTATATCGGATTGATGGATAAAGATGGAGAAGCTTTCTATTATGAAAAGCATCTTTTTAAAGAGAACACAAATTCTCTACAGATAATAACAGATCAAATTCCAACTAAAGCTGGAATCGATCCATACTTTGTTTTAATTGATCGTGATTTGGAAGATAACGTTTGTGATGTGATAAATTAAATAGTATTAATTAATCAGTTTTTTCAGAAAATTACGCTAGATACGAACAAAAAAAACTATATTGTTCCCATCTTAATTCTATATCCCTGATAAGGAGAAAGGAAAAGTGTGCCTAAAATGAAGAAACTTAAAGGAGCAGTTAGAATATTAACCGAAACTGAATACAATTTTCACTCAAAGATTAATAAAGAAGCAAAAATTGATCTATTATTGTTTAGCTACCCAAATGATATTTTGAATTGGAAAATTATTGAGGAATGTTTAGAAAACCTTGAATGTGATGGGAGAGATATTACCTACAAATACAATAATAATGGTAAGCTAATTGAGGAATGTATATATCGGGTTAATGGTAGATTTGTATCTAAATCCAGATATCATTACGATAAAAATGGATTCATTAACACGAAAAGTGATTATAACTTCCGCGACGTATTAGAATTTGAAACCATATATGAATGTAATGATAATGGAAATATAATAAAGGAAATTTTCTTGCCCTTCGAGAAAGCCGGAAGATATATAACCTACAAATACAACAATAATGGAATACTTGTTAAAAAAAATGATTTTGGATATCGTAGTAAGTTAATTTTTTGCACCATATACAAGTATGATGATAATGGAAATATGATTGAGAATTACCGTATTGATCACTTTGAAAGGCTCATTTCTAAATCCACATACAGTTACAACGAATATGGAAAAATAATAGAGAAGTGTATACATACTATAAACGGCAAGTTTGTATCAAAAGATACGTATAAGTTTGTTGAATTTGATGGCATGGGTAATTGGTTGAATAGGATAATGTATGTTGATGACGAACCCATTTCCCTAACAAAAAGGGTTATCAATTATTATTAAGAATAAATCTCTATTCATTGAAAATACGTAGGTTTAAAAAGTGAATAGAATTCACCAAATATTAATTCTAACGGTCCGAAGTAGGAAGCTAGAAGGATTTATTCGGACTTCAAACTTCAAGCATTGACAATATTAATGTTTGTAATATTTTTATCAATACTTTTAATGTCGTAATTCGACTAAACATTATATTTCATGAATTTTAATGTTTATTAGTTAAAAGTTCGTATTAATTCTGCTTTTAACGTCCGCGCTAAAAGATTAGTATGATTAAGCGTGGACTCTTAACCCAGATGTAAGTGTACCGCTTATACCAGATGTAGTAACTACCTTTTAAAGTGTGATTATAAAGGGTTTCAGACCAATCAAAAACATGTTTATTCATTATATATCAATAGGATAGATTTTGATTTTCAATATTAATGTTGTATTTTTGCAATTCCTATGAAACTATTAAACGCATTAGCAGAAAATATTCTTATAATCGAAAAGAACTTATGGATTAAAGTTAAATTTCCATATTTGTTTGTTGATTCCTAGAAGACATCCTTTCGAATTTTTCTTTTTCAAATTAATTCATTAAAAATTCTATAGAAGCATTTCATGCATTATATAGTTCTGATATTTTTTATCATATATTTCATTACCATTATCGACTTTAGTTTTAATTTTTTTAGAAAAAACAAAACTAATGAGGACATCTACCTTGGTGGGTGTGGAGATTGTAAGTGGCACATTGGGTTGTCTGTTGTAGCAACCAATGTTGGGGGTGGATTTGCTACTGGACGCGGGATCATGGCCCTTGTTTACCGGTTTAAAGGATGATTAGATTCGGGCCATCTGTAATGTTCCGTTGTGAGTTTGATGCTTTACTCATTAATGAAATGAATTATTAACCAGCTTACCACAAGACATCAATCGAATTCAAGTCAAATATTAATGGCTTTTGAATCAATAAAACGAAAATGATAGAAAACATAATATTATTTAAATATGGCGGCAATGCCATGACGAATCAAAATCTTAAATCGAAGATATTGAAAATTATTTGCTCCTTGAAAGATAAAGGATACCGAGTTGTGATTGTTCATGGTGGTGGCCCTTTTATTAAAGAAACACTTAAAATTGCCAATATCGAATCAGATTTCGTTGATGGATTGCGAAAAACAACACATGAAGCCATGAAATATGTCGAAATGGCGTTGAAAGGAAAGGTCAATGGAAGTCTGGTTTCAATAATAAATGGAATGGGCTATAAAGCTGTGGGCTTATCTGGAAAAGATGGACAAACCGTTCTGGCTATAAAACATATGCACGAGCACCATGAAAACGGGAAAGTAGAACTGGTTGATTTAGGACAGGTGGGAGATGTAGCAAGCGTTGACACTTCCTTAATCGAATTATTATTAAAAAATGATTATATTCCGGTAATCACTTGTATTGCTTCTGATAGTAAGGGGCTTGATTATAATATTAACGGCGATCTGTTTGCAGGGCATATTGCTGGTGCATTATCAGCAGAACAATATGTAATACTAACAGATGTTGACGGGTTAATGCTCGACAAGGACAATCCTGATTCAATTATCCGTAAGCTTAAACTAGATGAAATAAATCATCTTAAAGAAATAAAATGTATCCAGGGCGGGATGATCCCCAAAATAGATTCTTGTAAAATTGCCTTAGAAAAAGGGGCAAAACTGGCAAGAATCATCAATGGAACAGCTCCGGAGCAGATTGCAACCCTATTTGAAAATAAAGAAAATGGAACTGCTATCAGCGCATAATTATAAAATATAAATAATGACACATAAATTGAACAGCACATACAACGATCTTGATAGTAAGTATTATTTACAAACTTTTAAACGTTACCCTTTAACTTTCGATCACGGGAAAGGCTCTCGCATTTGGGATGTGGAAGGCAACGAATACATCGATATGTTGGGAGGTATCGCTGTAGTTAGCGTTGGCCACAGTCATCCAACAGTGGTAAAAGCTATTCAGGATCAGGCAGCCAAACTCATTCATATTTCAAATTTTTATCTTAGTGAGCCACAGGTGATGCTTTCTAAAAAGCTGGTGGAATTATCTGGTTTAGATCGGGTATTTTTTGCGAATAGTGGAGCCGAATCTGTTGAGGGCGCTATTAAAATAGCACGTAAATATGCACACAGTATTGGTCGGGGAGGAAACATCATTTCTTTTGAGAATTCCTTTCACGGCCGCACATTGGCCACTATTGCAACAGGTAAAAAAGCCTATCAAAAAGGGTTTGAGCCTATTCCACAAGGATTTTCTCAAGTACCTTTTAATGATATAGAAGCCATAAAAAAAACTGCCGACAACAATACAGCAGCCATTATTATAGAGCCTATCCAGGGAGAAGGAGGTGTAAATATTGCTGATAGAACTTTCTTAAGTGAATTGAGAACCTACTGTGATGAACAAAATATTGTGTTGATTTTCGATGAAATCCAATGTGGTGTTGGGCGAACAGGAAAAATGTTTGCTAAAGAACATTTTATGGTAGACCCTGATATTATGACTTTAGCCAAGGCATTGGGCGGAGGTGTTCCAATCGGTGCCATTCTTTCGAATGAAAAAGTAAGTGCTGCAATTGATTTTGGTGATCATGGGAC